>JALHTD010000433.1 GCA_022865555.1 Thermoanaerobaculaceae bacterium
CGGGTCGGGGCGACCTCGTACGGGGGCCCGGCTATCGTCGCGCAGATCCGGAATGTGATGGTCCTTCAGAAGGGGTGGCTCACGGAGGACGAGTTCCGCGAGTCCCTCGCCTTCGCCCAGATGCTTCCAGGCCCGATCGCTGTCGCAACCGCCGCCCATGTCGGCTGGCGTCTCCACCGCGGTGTGGGGACGTTCCTCGCCATGGTCTCGTACATCTCGCCGGCGTTCATGCTGATGCTCGTGCTCTCGGCCGCGTACTTCCACTTCGAGCGGATGCCTGCGGTGACGACCGCCTTCCGCGGCCTGGGCGCCGCAGTGGTGGCAATCGTCGTGCAGTCCATCCTCTCGATGGCGCAGCCGGCGCTGCGAAACTGGCAGGGGCTGGCGATCGCGGCGGCGGCGGCCGTCGGCTTCTTCGCCGGCGCCGACAGCCTGCTGGTGCTGCTCGCCGCGGCCATCGCCGGCGTGCTGGTGGGGCTGGCCTGGCCCGGCGGCGACGAGCCGACGGCCGAGCCGCCGCCACGAACGAACAACTCGGGCGGCTACCGCCGGACCGTGCTCGCCACGACTGCGGTGGCCCTGGCATTTGTCGTGGCCCTCTCGGCCTCGCGTCTCGTCTCGCCCCGATTCCCGTCCCTCGGTGTCACGATGGCGAAGATCAACCTGGTGTCTTTCGGCGGCGGCTACACGGCGATTGCCCTCATGTACCACGACGTCGTCCGCAACCCCGCCACTGCCTGGCTCACACCCAAGGAGTTCATCGACGGCCTGGCGCTCGGGCAGATCACACCCGGGCCCGTCAGCATCACCGCCACGTTCATCGGGTACCGGGTCGGCGGGCTCCTGGGCGCCGCCTTCGCGACTGTGTGCATCTTCCTGCCTTCCTCGCTGCTCCTCGTGCTGCTCGCCCCCCACTTCGCCCGCCTGCAGCACCTCCGCACGGTGCAGGACGCGGTAGGTGGCCTGCTCGCAGCGTTCATCGCGATGCTGCTGCACGTGCTCGCCGAGGTGGCCCGGAGCGCCTTCCTGGGCCCCTGGGACGTTGCGCTCGCCGTGGCCGCGATCGCCGCGCTGAGTCTGCGCGTCAACGTCGTGTGGGTAGTCCTGGCGGCGATCGCGCTCTCGCTCTTGTTCATGCGTTAGATAACGAACACCCTCCCAGCACGGAGTCAGGGTTGCCACGGCGGGAGTGGCTATCTCTCGCACTTGGTGTCTGATACGTGAGCCAGATCACAGTTTTCCAAGGCGAGCCCCAGTTAACGTCATTTACTGATGGTAGGATGACACTGGCCTGGGGGGGCCACAGCGCGGTGAATGCATTGGCGAGCGAGCGGCCGGCGAGGTCCGCGCAAGATTCTGTGCGGGCGGAGCTGCGAGGCAGGCTGCTGGCGATTCGGCTCCCACTGCACCCCCTCGAGCAGATCGAGGCCTTCGAGGGACGCACATTGCCGCGTGACCGCGGCCGCTTACCCCGGACACGCGTTCGGAACGCGACGGGTGGAACGCGGTGAGCCCCCAACGCATTCGCCTCCGTCGCCTCGCCAGCCTCGTGGCGATGCTCGCTCTGGCCATCGCCGGGGTCCCGCAGGCGGAGGCTCAGCAACAACAAATTGGCGCCCTGGTGTCCCCTGGCCCCCTCAGTAGGGTGCACGCCAAGCTCGAGGGAATGACCAACTGCCAGAAGTGCCACGAGCCCGGGAAGAAGGTCACCGCCCAACGGTGCCTCGCGTGCCACAAGCCCGTTGCGGAGCGCATCGCCGCCAAGAAGGGCGTCCATCGGGACGTCACCGACGACTGCGTGAGCTGTCATGCGGAGCACGCGGGTCCCAACGCCGAGCTTCGGCCTCTCGACCCAAAGAGCTTCAACCACGCGGAGGAAACGGGCTTTGCCCTTGACGGCAAGCACGCGGCCATCGCCAAGGACTGCGCCAAGTGCCACAAGACGCGCTCGTTCCTGGGCCTGCGGCCGGACTGCGCGTCCTGCCACCAGGACCTGCACCGGGGGGCGCTCGGTGCCGCGTGTGCTTCCTGCCACAGCACGGCGGTGGCGTTCCGCGAGACCGCGACGAGCTTCGACCACACCAAGACCGCATTCCCCCTCTCGGAAGCCCACCGGACAGTCGCGTGCACCAAGTGCCATGTCAACAAGGTCTACAAGGGTTTGAAGTTCGCTGCCTGCACCGACTGCCACACCGACCCGCACCTCCAGCAGTTCGGCTTCGCCTGTGCAAATTGCCATTCCGGCCCGACCTGGAAGACCCAGAAGGTCGAGCACGCCAGGACCGACTTCCTCCTCATCGGCAAGCACGCCGGGGTGCAGTGCGCCTCGTGCCACAAACAGCCGCCGATGAGGGCCAAGCTCGAGTTTGCTCGCTGCGCCAGTTGCCATTCAGACCCCCACCGGGGCGAGTTCCCGCAGGACTGCGCCGCCTGCCACACCCCGGCCGGGTTCCGCCAGGCCGGTTTCGACCACCTGGCAAAGACCAAGTTCGCCCTCACCGGAAGACACGCGGAGGTACCCTGCGCCTCCTGCCACAAGGCCGCCTCCACCGCCGCGGCGCCGAGCCCGAACCGCACTGTTGACTTCCGTGGCCTGAAGCCCGCCTGCGCCACCTGTCACACGGATGTCCACGCGGGCAAGCTGGGGACGGCCTGCTCGAGCTGCCACGACACGCGGACCTTCCGGGTTGCGACGTTCCAGCACGCCGGCCCGCCATCGTTCTACGCCGGCCAGCACGCCAACCTCGCCTGCGCGAAGTGCCACGGGGGCGAGGGCGTCGCGAAGACCGGCGTGAGCGGCAAGCCGGCCGCGAGCCGGACCTACCGCGGCCTCGGCACGGCGTGCGCCACCTGCCACCGGGACGTCCACCTCGGCCAGCTCGGCCCAAACTGCGCAAGCTGCCACACGATTGACGCACCGAAGTTCGCGCCCGCCGGCTTCTCCCATGCGAGCACCAAGTTCGCACTGGTGGGAAAACACGCGAGCGTCGAGTGCTCCAAGTGCCACAAGAGCGAAGCCGGCGCGTTCCCGGCTGCAACCGGCACCGCGGTGCGGTTCAAGGGTGTGTCAGAGGAGTGCCGCGCGTGCCATAAGGACGTGCACCTCGGCCAGCTCGGCCCGCGCTGCGAGACGTGCCACTCCCCTGCGTCGTTCAAGCTGGCGAGCTACACACACCAGACGAATCCCGATTTTCATGCGGCCAAACACCAGGTTGTCCAGTGCCAGACCTGTCACAAGCGCGAGGAGGGAACTTTCCCCGGCGGCACAGGCACCGCGGTGCGCTTCGCAGGCCTCACCACCGCCTGCGCGAGCTGCCACCAGGACCCACACCGGGGCACGCTCGGGACGCGTTGCGAGACCTGCCACACCCCTAAACAGTGGCCCGGGGCCTCACGCGCGTTTCACAAGTCCACATCGTTTCCTCTCGAGGACCGCCACCTGGCGGTCCCGTGCGGGTCCTGCCACATCAACGGCCAGACCAAGGGGACCCCGAACCGCTGCTACGACTGCCACTGGATCCGCCGCCAGGACGACCGCTTCCGGACCCGTTTGGGCACGTCGTGCGAGCTCTGCCACCGGCCGACCACGTGGGCCCAGGTTACTTTCGACCACGGCTCCGCCACCGGCTTCCCGCTCAACGCAGCCCACCGCAGCCTGGCGTGCGAGTCGTGCCACATCGATCAGACGTTCCAGGGCGGTGTCCCGACCGTCTGCTACGACTGCCACCGCAAGGACTTCGAAGCCACCCGCCAGCCTGCACACGTCACGGCGGGATTCCCGACCACCTGTGACACCTGCCACCGGGCCGCCGACACCTCCTGGAGCCAGGCCAGGTTCGTCCACACCGCTTTCCGGCTCGTCGGTGCCCACGCGCAGCAGCCGTGCGCGTCGTGCCACAAGAACAACGTCTACAAGGGCACAGCCACCGCCTGCGTCTCCTGCCACCAGACCGACTACACCAACTCCAAGAACCCGAACCACGCAGCCTCCGGCTTCCCCACCGCCTGCGAGAGCTGCCACAAGGTGAGCGATACCACCTGGACCCAGGCCACGTTCAACCACGCAACCACGGCATTCCAG
>JALHTD010000434.1 GCA_022865555.1 Thermoanaerobaculaceae bacterium
CCCCTTGTCATTGCGAGCCCCGCCGCAGGCGGAGCGAAGCAATCTCGTCCCCACCCCTTGTCATTGCGAGCCCCGCCGCAGGCGGAGCGAAGCAATCTCGTCGATTTCGGCGAGACCCCGCCACGCGGCCTTGCCAGGCCGCTCGCGGCTTCGGCGTTGGCCCGCTCGCGGCGCTCGGGGGCCTCGCGATGAACCTGGCTCCCCACGGGCCCAGTGAAAAAGACTGCCCGATCGTTCAACCGCTGGTCCATCCCGTCAAGGCAAGCACACTCGGACGACCGTGTAGAATCGGCACACCCGGGGCGTGAAACCAACCGGCCAGGGGAGGCAGGTCCGCAGGATGGGTCGCAGGAAGAGATCGGGCGATTCCAGGCGTGCCGAGACGCGCGTCGCTCCCCCTGCGTCCCCGTCCGCACCTGGACCGCCACGAACACCGCAGCCCGGCCTGACGCAACCTCCTGACGCGGTCGCTTCGAAGCCGACCGAGCGCAAGCCCTCGGGCTTCTCGATGCTGCTTCTCCACCTGCACCCGAGGGCGGTGCCCGCCGAGGCGCTCGCCTTCCCGCGCACCTTCGCCCTCGGCGGCATCGCGGTCGTGCTCTTCGTGCTGCTCGCGGTCACCGGGTCGCTGCTGCTGTTCGGCTACGAGCCCTCCCCCGAGCGGGCCTACGGCTCGGTGCGGGAAATCATCGACCAGGCGCCGTTCGGGGCGTTCGTGCGCAACGTCCACCACTGGGCGGCAAACGGCTTCCTCCTGGTGGCGTTCCTGCACCTGCTGCGGGTGCTCTACACCGGCGCCCACCACCCGCCGCGCCGCGCCAACTGGATCGTGGGGCTGGCGCTTCTCCTTCTGGTGGTCGCGTCCAACTTCACCGGCTATCTGCTCCCGTGGGACCAGCTTGCCTACTGGGCGGTGACGATCGCCACCGGGATGCTCGAGTACGTGCCGCTCGTCGGCGCCACGCTGCTGCGCGCGGCACGGGGAGGAAGCGAGGTCGGGTCGAAGACGCTCGCGCTGTTCTTCGTGATGCACGTTGCGATCCTGCCGATCCTGCTCTTCGTGCTCACCGCTTTCCACTTCTGGCTGGTGCGCAAGGGCGGGGGCGTGATCCTGCCCCGCCGGGAGGGCGAGGATGCGCCGCGCCGAACGCTGGTGCCGACCTCGCCAAACCTCGTCGCGCGCGAGGGCTCGGCGGCCCTCGTGACCCTGGCCGTCGTGCTGCTCATTGCGGCCGTCCTCGAGGCGCCGCTGCTGGCGCAGGCGAACCCCGGGATGAGTCCCAACCCGGCCAAGGCACCCTGGTACTTCATGGGGCTGCAGGAGCTGCTCGTCCACCTCCACCCCGCGTTTGCCGTCTTCGTGGTGCCGCTGCTGGCAGCCGCGCTGCTGCTGGCCCTGCCCTACCTGCGGTACGGCGAGGCGGCGAGCGGGTCGTACTTCCACTCGCGCTCCGGCGCCCGGACCGCGTAACCAAGGGCGGTCATCGCCCCCATCGAGTAGCCGACGAGGTGGAACGTGCGAAGCCCGACGGCATCCACGAACGCCTCCAGATCGTCGACCAACCACTCCGCCTCGAAGCCGTCGGCAGCGTCC
>JALHTD010000435.1 GCA_022865555.1 Thermoanaerobaculaceae bacterium
ACCATCACCTCGAAACCCCAGTTCGGCGTGATCTTGCCGGAGAGCTTGATCTCCGCCCGGCGGAGCAGGAAGGTGCTGTAGCCCGTCACGTTGCGGAGGTAGCTCGTGGATGTGCCTGTCGGCGAGCTATCGTACGCGTACCAGGGCTGGAGCAGCAGGCCGAACTTGAGCTCCCCGTCGCCCACCTTCAGCGTGGTCGGTGGTGCGGGAGGGGGCGGTGCCTGCGGCTTCGGGGTGGGGCGGTCGTAGGCCGGCAGGTTGTGCTTGAAGAGGAACAGATCCACGGCCGTGTCGTTCTCCGCGACCACGGTCTCGCCGCTGGGGCCGCGCCCGATCAGCGTGATCGAGGTCCCCATCTCGCCCGTCTTCTGGAAGGCCTGGTAGCGCTCGAACGTGTTGAACACGTAGATGCGGCCGTCTTTGGTGACCTCCTGGTAGTAGAGGCCGACCACCTGGGCGGTGGCGAGCCCGGAAAGCATCAGGGCGACAAAGACTGCAGCCACCGCGAGCCCGTTTGCGAAGTGTCTCTGCATTTCTCTCTCCTCCTCGGGGCCTCGCCCCCATCGCGGACGGTTGTAGGCGCCCATTGTGACCCTGCCGCGGGGGCCGCGTGAAGACCCGGTGAATTCGCGCCGACCGGGACCCACTACGTAGCCTCCGGGGGAGCCGGCCGCTCGAGAAGGCTCACGTCCTCGTGCCCGACCGTGCCCCTGCGGGTGAGCGCGATACCGACGAGGACAGCTGCGGCCCCGACCGCCTGGGCAATGGTCCACCGCTCCCCGAGCGTGACCCACGCGAGTGCCGCGGCGACCACCGGCGTGAGGTTCGAGTACACCGCGGTCCGGGTTCCGCCGAGCTCGCCGAGGCCAGTGTTCCAGATCAGGTAGCCGAGGCCGATGGCGAGGATCCCGGAGAAGGCGACCCCGAGCCAGCCCGTGGCCCCGATTCCTCGCCAGTCCTGAGTGACGAAGGAGGGCACCGCCATCAGCAGGAGCACGGGGGTGCCCGAGAGGAACGTCACCATGGTTGCGGAGAGCGATGAAGTGCGTTTCATCACGTCGCTGGCGAGCACGGTGTAGAGCGCCCAGGTGGCGGCGCCCGCGAGGACGAGGAGGTCGCCCGCAAGGTTGCCGACGGCGAACCCGCCCGGCCTCTGCACCGAGAGGACCAGTGCGAGGCCGGTCACGACCAGCGCCACCCCCAGCCACGCGTATCCCTTGAGCCTGTCCCGGCCGAGTGCGGTCGCAAGGAGTGCCACGATCATCGGAGAGGAGGCCATGATCAGCGAGGCGTTGGCCGCCGTCGTGCGCGCAATGCCCTCGATGAACAGGAGCTGGTAGATCGCGTTGCCGAGAACGCCAAGCAGGGCCAGGCGCCAGAGCCCCTCGCGGGGCATGCGCAGCGATGTCCCCCGGTGGCGGAGCAGCAGGGCAATGGTCGCGGTCGCGAGGGCGAAGCGGAGACCGTTGAAGGCCATAGGCTGAAACTCGCGTAGCGCCGCCTTGATGACCGCGTAGTTCACACCCCACAGGACCGGGATCCCGAGCATGGCCAGGTCAACGGTGGTGAAGCCGAACCGTCTCGGTTGTGCCGGCACCGTTCTCAGCCCCCGGGCGCGCGGGTCTCGAGCCTGGTGTGCACCGTGGCGAGAAAGCGCCGGACCTCGTCGCGGACGTGCCGAGCGTCTGTGTAGGCGAACGCCTCGACCCCCGGCAGGCCGAGCAGCAGTCGCGAGACCGGTGTGCCGCGTCGGTACGTGAGAAGGACCGGCTTGCCGCCGGCGAGCGCCGCCGCCACCTCGACCCCGACGCCGTGGGAGGGGGTGGACACCTCGGCCACCAGCGCGTCGCAGCCCGCGACCCATCCGAGGTCGCGACGAGCGACGTCCACGTCGGCAAGCTCCCCCTCGACTTCGCGGCCCAGTGGATCGGCGACGTGCCGGGTCGGCACGTCGTGGCCGTCAGCCTCGAGACAGTCCAGCAGCGTCTTGATGGCCTCGAGATCGCGCCCCGCGTTGGTCATTGCGGCGGCAAGGTAGATTCGCATGGGGTGGAGTGTACCGCCAGCGAGGAGGGTGGGGCGTGCATGCGAGATTTCCACGGCGGAGCTCTCGCGTGGATGCTAGTATGCGGGGCGGTCACGCGGTCTCGCTGGCGTGTGGAGCGGCGAGCCCGGCGACGGGCCGGGGGGGACAGAGATGACGAACAGGAAATTCGGAACGCTGGCGCTGGTAGCTGCGGTAGGTCTGGTCGGTTGCTCAACCCTGGAGGTGAGCACCGACTACGACCAGGCCGCGGACTTCTCGAAGTACTCGACGTTCAAGTTTTTGCCGTCGAATGAGATCAAGAGCGACCTGGTCATCGACCGGATCGAGGGCGCCATAACGACGCAGCTCACGGCCAAGGGGCTCAAGCTCGTATCGGAGAATGCCGACCTGTGGGTCGCATACCACGCCCGCCTGGACAAGCAGACACAGATGGACACCACGTCGTACGGGTACGGCTGGGGCGGTGGCTGGGGCGGCTACTACGGCCCGATGGCCTATGGCGGGTACGGCGGCATGGGCACGAGCACCACCACGGTCCGCGAGATCCCGGTGGGCGCGCTGTTCGTGGACCTCGTCGATGCGGGGGAGAAGAAGATGGTGTGGCAGGGTGTGGCGAGCGCCACGCTCGACCCGAAGGCCACGGCCGACGACAAGGACTACCGGGTCAACAACGCCGTGAAGAAGATGTTCTCCGGATTCCCACCGAAGGCAAAGTAGCGCCCGTCGCGAGCACGTGACGCTCTCTCACGGAGGTCACGCGGACTCGGCGGTTGGGCGAATGCTGCCCTGTCTTCGTGGAAATACTCCGAGGTGCTTGGTCTCGATCGGCTCGCAGCACCCGCTGGAGAAGGCGAAATCCGAGCGTACCGGGTTGATGGTGATAAGGTAGAAACGCAGAGGGGGGTCGTGCCATGAGAGGACGACACGCAGTCATGTTCGCGGTTTTCGCCGCACTGCTCGCCGGAGCGGCGCTGGCGCAGGAGCCGGGGGAGCGACAGCCGATGCCGCCGGCTGTGGACACGCAGGCCCCCCGTTCCTCGGGAGTAAACCTGTTCTACGGCGGCTACGTGGGACTCGCGTTCGGTTCGGGCCAGTACATCGAGCTCTCGCCGCTGGTCGGGTACCGCTTCTCGCCCGACCTCGGTGCGGGCGTCGGTCTTCTGTACCGCTACCGCAAGGACAACTACTACGGGCAAGATGTCTCGTTGACCGACTACGGCGGCAATATCTTCGCGCGCTACCACATTGGCTCCGGGATTTTCGCTCAAGCCGAGTACGACTACACGAACTACGAGTACGTCCCGAACAGCATCAGCGGCGCCACCGACCGGCAGACGTACTCGGCCTTTCTCGTGGGGGTCGGGTTCAACACGGCAGTCGGGCGGGGAGCGGGCGTCTACGCCCTGGTGCTCTACGACTTCAACTACTCGGGGAGCGACGTAAACAACCCCTACAGCTCCCCGGTGCAGTACCGGTTCGGCGTGTCGGTCGGCTTTTGAGGGCGCTGCCGACTACTCATCGCAGCCGCAGAGAAACGAGCCGGCGGGGACAGTTTCAACCCTCTCCAGACGACAAAAGGGTCTCACTGCCAGCCGGCGAACACCGCTCGACGTAGCCGCGGGCAGGTATCGCGGACGACCGGCGACGGTCCTTGCTAGACTCTCCGCTGTGACACGGCGTCCTCTTCTCATTGCGATCGACGGGCCGGCGGGCGCGGGCAAGTCGGCGACCGCCCGCGAGCTCGCGGTGCGGCTCGGCCTGCCCTACCTGGACACCGGCGCCATGTACCGCGCAGTGGCTCTCCTGGCGCGGCGTGCAGGCCTCGGGCCCGAGCTGGACGGAGAGGGCAGGAGGGCGGTCGTTGGTTTCGCCGAGCGGCTGGGCGTGGGCTTCCGCGGCGACCCCAGGGCGCAGCGGGTAATCCTGGACGGGGAGGACGTCACCGAGGCCCTTCGGGCCCCCGAGGTCTCCCAGATGGCATCCGTCGTCTCGGCGATCCCCGAGGTGCGCCGCGAGATGGTCCGGCGGCAGCGCGAGCTGGCGGCCCGCTCCGGCGGGGTCGTCGAGGGGCGGGACATCGGAACCGTGGTATTCCCGGACGCCACGCTCAAGGTCTTCCTCACCGCGGAGCCCGAGATGCGGGCGAGACGCCGTTTCGATGAGCTGGCGAGAAGGGGCGTGGCCGCGAGTTGGGAGGACGTGCTCGAGGAGCAGCGCGAGCGCGACCGCCGTGACTCCACCCGGCCGGACTCCCCGATGCGCCCGGCGGAGGGGGCGGTCATCGTCGACACCAGCCGCCTGAGCCTTTCCGAGGTGGTGGAAGCCGTGGTCGCGCTGCTGCCTGGACCCCCGCGAACCCCTTGACACCGTAACCTATCGGCTCGTATAGTTTGCCGTTTGAAAAACAAGCAGTTAGATGTCCCGCCCGGGGCATCTCTGGGAGGCCCAGTGGTCGACAGTCCGGACAACAAGCCGCACAACCAGCCCGCCGGAAAGGAGGAAAAGAGCGAGCAAGCCGTCAGCCGCAACAGCCTGCGTCAGCTCGTCGAGGAGTCTTTCCAGCATCTTCGGGAAGGTGACGTGGTCCGCGGCACGGTGGTCGCGATCAACGACAGCGACGTGGTGGTGGACATCGGCTTCAAGTCCGAGGGGCTCATCCCGCGTTCCGAGTTCGTCGACCGCGAGGGCAAGGTGACGGTGAAGCCCGGCGACGAAGTGGATGTCCTGGTTGAGCGTTTCGACGAGATGCTCGGTGAGATCAGGCTTTCTCGAGAGCGCGCGGCCAAGATTCGCGTTTGGGAGGTTTTGGAAACGGCATACCGGGAGGGCCACCCGGTGCGCGGAAAGGTCGTGGAGCGCGTGAAGGGCGGCCTCGCGGTGGACATCGGGGTGCGCGCGTTCCTGCCCGGGTCCCTCGTGGACCTGCGGCCGACCCGCCGCCTCGAAGACTACGTCGGTGAGGAAGTCGAGGCCCGCATTATCAATTTCGACCGCCGGCGCGCCAACGTCGTGCTGTCACGGAAGGTCATGCTCGAGGCGCAGATCTCCACGCAGAAGGAGGAGACCCTCATCCGCCTCGACGAGGGCATGATCGTCACCGGCAGTGTCAAGAACATCACCGACTACGGCGTCTTCATCGACCTCGGTGGGATCGACGGCCTGCTGCACGTGACCGACATCTCCTGGGGCCGCGTGGGTCACCCAAGCGAGTACTTCAAGGTCGGCGACGAGGTCAAGGTCGTGGTGCTGCGCGTCGACAAGGACAAGGAGCGGGTCTCCCTCGGCTACCGGCAGCGCTTTGAGGACCCGTGGACGCACGTCGAGGCGCGCTACCCGGTCGGCAAGAAGATCGCCGGCAAGGTCACCAACGTCGTGGACTACGGCGCGTTCGTGGAGCTCGAGGAGGGTGTGGAGGGGCTGATTCACGTCTCGGAGATGTCGTGGACCAAGAAGGTCAAGAACCCCAAGAGCCTGCTTCACTCCGGCCAGGAGGTCGAGGTCGTCATCACCGAGGTGGACGTCGAGAAGCGCAGGCTCTCGCTGTCGCTGCGTCAGGCGGAGCCCAACCCCTGGGAGGAGTTCGCGACCCGCTACCGCGTGGGCACCAAGGTGAAGGGCATCGACCGCAACCTGACCGACTTCGGGGCGTTCGTGGAGCTGGAGCCCGGCGTGGATGGTCTCGTGCACGTGTCCGACATGGCGTGGACGCGCCGCCTCTCGCACCCTTCGGAGGTCGTGCAGAAGGGCCAGGAGATCGAGGCGCTGATCATCGCGATGGACATCTCGAACCAGCGCATCTCGCTCTCCATCAAGGAGCTGATGCCCAACGAGTGGGACCAGTTCGCGACCGCCCATCAGGTCGGCGATGAGGTCGAGGGGTTTGTCACCAACGTCACGGACTTCGGGCTCTTCGTGGAGCTCGCCCCCGGGGTGGAGGGACTGTGCCACATCTCGGAGGTTGAGCGTCGCGGCAACCAGCCTCTCTCGGCCTCGTTCGAGCGCGGGCAGCGCGTGCGCACCCGGCTCATCCGGATCGACTGGAACGAGAAGCGGATCGGCCTCTCGCTGCGGGGCATCCCGCAACCGGAGCCGGGCGAGAGCAGGGCCGCCGAACCCGAGCAGGAGGCCGAGGAGATCACGTTGGAACGGGTTCCGGAGCAGGCCGAGGGGGAACAGGAAAGCGCCGCCACGTTAGCCGGGGAAGAGCCCCAACCCGAGGCGGAGCCGCAAGCCGGGGAAGAGCCCCAACCCGAGGCGGAACCGCAAGCCGGGGAAGAGCCCCAACCCGAGAAGGAACCGCAAGCCGGGGACGAGCCCCGGGAGAACTGAGCACGGACGTCCGGGTTGTGGAGGAGAGGTGAAGGATGACCAAGGCCGACATCATCAAGATACTTGCTGACCAGGTTGGGTTGACGCGCCGGGAAGCCGCAGAGGTGCTCAGCGTGGTCCTGGACGGCGTCGTGGGGGCGATCCGCGCGGGCGAGAAGGTCGAGCTGCGCGGCTTCGGCTCGTTCCGCACGCGCAAGCGCCAGGCTCGCGCCGGCCGCAACCCCCGCACGGGCGCCCAGGTTCACGTTCCACCGAAGGTCGTCCCCTACTTCAAGCCGGGCAAGCAGCTCCGGGAAGTGCTCGGAGGCGAGTGAGGAGCGGTTGCAGCATCTCTTCGCTCCCTGGCGGTTCGCCTACGTGTCCAACGCCAACTCCACCGGCGGGTGTATCTTTTGCGTGGCGGCGCGAGGCGAGGCCGGCGCCCTCACAATCGCGCACGGGGAGCACGCGTTCGCGCTGCTGAACCGCTACCCCTACACGTCCGGGCACACAATGGTGGCACCGCACGCCCACGTCGCCGACCTCGGCGAGCTCGAGCCGGCGACCCTGACGGAGATGATGAGCCTGGCCCAGGGGGTGGTGCGCGCGCTGCAGCAGGTCTATCAGCCCCACGGGTTCAACCTGGGGTTCAACCTCGGTGAGGCCGCGGGGGCCGGGGTCGCGGACCACCTGCACTTGCACATCGTTCCACGCTGGCGTGGCGACACCAGCTTCATGACCGTGAACGCCGATGTTCGCGTGCTCCCCGAGGATCTCGAAGAGACTCGCGCCAAGCTGCGGAGGGCGCTGGAGGTGAAGGGTGCCTGAGGCCGGGAGGCCGCGGGAGACGCGGCTGGCACAGCGCCTGCCCCTTCCGGTGCTGATGCTGCTCGCGTGGCTGGTGCCCGGGCTTGGCCACCTGCTGCTCGGGCGCCGGTTGCGGGCGGCGGTTTTCTGCGCCGTGATCTTGGTGGGCTTCGTGGTCGGCCTGGTCCTCGACGGTGAGCTGATGCTGCCCCACGCCGGTGACCCTCTCTCGTACCTCGCGGCCATCGCAAACATCGGCAACGGCGTGCTCTTCTTCGTGGCCCGCCACTTCGACCTCGGGCAGGGTGCGGTCACGGCGCCCGGCTACGAGTTCGGAAACACCTTTCTGCTCACCGCCGGGATGATGAACCTCCTGCTCGTCCTCGACACGCATGACATCGCGGTGGGGAAGAAGGACTGGTGACGCTCGACCACCTCACCCTCATGGGCCTCGATGCGCTGCTCATCGCGGTCTTTTTCTCTTTCCTGTGGAAGCGTACCCGACGGGAGCGCTGGCACCACTTCTGGAAGGTGTTCGCCGCGCTGTTGCTGGGAGCCGTCGCGCTCGGGTGGCTGATGTACCCGTTCCCGCGAGGTTAGCGAACGGTCCGGTGCGAGATGCACCTCCAGAGATCCCTCGATCCATCGATCGTTCCGGTGTCCGTGGTGGCACGCGTGCGGCCCGCGCAGCCGACCGGGACGCGGCGATGAGCGTCTTCCTGGTGGCCGGCGAGGCCTCGGGCGACCTCCACGCTTCCAACCTCCTGCTTGCGCTGCGCCGTGTGGACCCAGGCATCGAGGCGTTCGGGGTCGGCGGCGAGCGGCTCCGCGAGGCCGGCCTGGAGTGCGTGGCCCACAGCGAGGAGCTCTCGCTCATGGGTCTTGCAGAGGTGGTGCGCGATCTGCCCCGCCTGTGGCGCCTCTCGCGGCGGGTTCGGCGGGCGGCGCTGGAGCGACGGCCCCGCGTGGCCGTGCTCGTGGACTCGCCGGACTTCAACCTGCCTCTGGCCCGCGTACTGCGCAAGGCGGGGATCCCCGTGGTGATCTACGTCTCGCCCCAGCTTTGGGCGTGGCGAGCCGGGCGGGTGAAGCGGATCCGGCGCGACGTGCGGAGCGTGCTGTGCATCCTCCCGTTCGAGGTGGACTTCTACGGTAGGCATGGTGTGCCGGCCGAGTTCGTCGGCCACCCCTTGCTGGACGAGCTCGCGCCGGTGATGCGCGAGCTGCCGGCGCCGGCGCCGCACGCGCTCGCGCTGCTTCCGGGCTCGCGCTGGCACGAGGTCGAGTCGCTCATGCCCTCGATGCTCGCCGCAGCCGGAAATCTCGGCGCCTCGATCCCGGATCTGAAGGTTCGCCTCATCGTCGCCCCTGGTCTGGATCCGGAGCGCCTGCGTGCCCTGGCCGCGGGCGCCCAGGTCGAGTTGGTGACTTCCGACCGACACCGCGCCCTCGCCGCCTGCGGCGCGGCGCTCGTGGCATCGGGCACCGCGACGCTGGAGTGCGCGCTGCTCGGAGTGCCAATGGTGGTGGGGTACCGGCTGCACGCGGCAAGCTACCTCATGGCGCGCTGGCTCGTCCGGGTGCCGCACGTGGCCCTCGTCAACCTGGTAGCCGGGGCAGGCGTAGTGCCGGAGCTGGTGCAGGACGCCTTCACGCCGGAGGCGCTGGCCCGGGAGGCCGGGGCTCTGCTGCGCGGGGCCGGCGAGCAGCAGCGGGCCGGCCTCGCCGAGGTGCGCCGCAGGCTCGGAGAGGTGGGCGCCAGCGAGCGCGCGGCCAGGGCCGTGCTGACTGTGGCGCAGGGGGCCGCATGAAGGCTTTTCGCCGACTCCTCAAGTACGTGAGACCCCACATCGGCTGGGCCCTTGCCGCGGTGGCAGGGATGATCGGTGTGGCGATCGCCTCGGTGTTCATGGTGTTCCTGCTCTCGCCGCTCCTCGACGACGTGTTGGGTGGCAGGGGAGAGGCGCGGGGCCTGAGTGCCGGCGCCCCTTCGGTCGTGGCGAAGGTCAAGGCGCCGAAGGTACCCGAGGTGGGGATCGTCAAGGAGATGCGGGAGTGGTTCGAGCGGGGCAAGACCGCGCTGGGCCGCCACCTGCCCAGCGACGCGGTGGCGATCCTGCTGCTCGGTTTCCTCACGGTTTTCGTCAAGAACATGTTCCTCTACCTGGGCCACTACTCCCTCTTCCGGGCGGGCCTCGCCACGGTGAAGGACCTGCGAGACGGCCTGATGGACTCGCTCATCGCGCAGTCGGCGGGGTACTACCAGCTGCAGCCTTCGGCCGTGCTCATGTCGCGTGTCACTAACGACGTCGAGCAGATCAACAACGCAATCTCCGACCGCCTCGCCGACCTCCTGCAGGACTTCTTCGCGGTCATCGGCTTCCTCGTTCTCGTTTTCTCGCTGAACTTCCGGCTCGCCCTCGCGACGTTCTTGCTGGCGCCGTTGCTGCTCGGGCCGATCGTCCACTTCACCCGCAAGCTGCGACACCGCTCGCACCAGAGCCAGGAGCGGCTGGGCGACATGAACGCCGTGGTGGACGAGGTTCTCAAGGGGTACCGCGTGGTTCAGGCCTTCGGCATGCAGGCGTTCGAGTCGGGACGCTTTCGTGAGGCTACGAGGCGTCACTTGAGGGCCAACCTGAAGGCGCGCAAGATCTACGCGCTGAACGCCCCGGTAGTCGAGGTGCTCGGTGCGGGTGGCGTGCTGGTTCTGATGTGGTACGCCAAGCAGCTCATCGACTCGGGCGCCATGACCCTCGGCACGCTGATCGCGTTCCTGGTCGGCCTCTACTCGCTCTACAACCCCATCAAGCGGCTCAACAAGGTGAACCTCGCGATCCAGGGTGCCGTGGCTGCCGCGGAGCGGGTCTTCAAGGTGATCGACGAGCCGGTGGCGATCAAGGACCGGCCCGGCGCCAGGGAACTCCCGGGCATCCGCGCGGGGATCCGCTTCGAGGACGTAAGCTTCGCCTATGAGCCCGAAAAGCCGGTGCTGCGCGGTTTCACCCTCGAACTCCCGGCGGGGAAGGCGGTGGCGCTCGTGGGGCCCTCGGGCGCGGGGAAGTCTACGGTGGCGCAGCTGCTGCCACGCTTCTGGGACGTCCAGGGCGGGCGGGTCGCCATCGATGGCGTGGACATCCGCGACCTGGAGCTGCGCTCACTGCGCGGGAACCTCGGCCTGGTCACGCAGGAGACCGTCCTCTTCAACACGACGGTGCGCGCCAACATCGCGTACGGCCAGGACAGGGTCGACGAGGAGAGGCTGCACGCGTGCGCCCGGGCCGCTTTCGCGGAGGAGTTCATCCTCGAGTTTCCGAACGGCTTCGACACCATGATCGGCGAGGCGGGGGTCCGGCTGTCAGGGGGCCAGCGCCAGCGCCTGGCGGTCGCGCGCGCTCTCTACAAGGATCCGCCGATCCTGATCCTGGACGAAGCCACCTCGGCGCTCGACGCCGAGGCCGAGGGGATCGTCCAGCGGGCCCTGGAGAACCTCATGCGAGGGCGCACGACGCTGGTCATCGCACACCGTCTCGCCACCGTGCGCAACGCCGATGTCATCGCGGTCATGGAGGAGGGGCGTGTGGTTGAGCAGGGGACGCACACGGGGCTGCTAGCCGCAGGCGGCGTCTACGCTCGCCTGGCCAACATGCAGGGCATCACCGAATAGCAGATTTCTCCTTGTAAGACGTCTTTGCCTTACCCCGCGGGCTCGGACCTGGCTTCTTCTCTGTCACTGCGTAAGGGTTTTTGTTTTGCGCGGCGGGTGCGCGGCCGGTTTCTTTTTTGTCACTGCGTGAGGCTTTTTCTTGCCCCGCGGGCTTTGAGCGGTCGTCCACTTCTTTGCCACTGCGTGAGCGCTTTGTCTTGCCAAGCGGGTGCGCGGCCGCTCGTCGCTTGCTCGCCCCCGCTTGCTGCGCTCCGAGACTCCCTCGACCGCGACCCAGCAGCGCGCCCCGTGCCGTGGCCCCTCGGTGTCCGCATGAGACCGCGTCACCGACACCCCGTCCCGGTCCGCGCGCTGGGTCCCCGCGGTCGAGGGAGGCATGACCGCTGGCACCCGCTCGGCGGATTGAATGCCCCCCACCCGGAGTGCGGTGGCTCTTGGGGTGCGGCTCGAGTGCCAGCTTGGTGAGACCTCGCGACTATGTCAGTGGACAGCGGGGAGGCTGGTCGTGAGATCCGCCCCGCGGGCCACAGGAGCCATCGCGCCGGAGCGTGCGGGAACCGAGCGGGCGTCCCGCGGTGGGGTAT
>JALHTD010000436.1 GCA_022865555.1 Thermoanaerobaculaceae bacterium
ACGAGATGCAGGACAACGAGGCGCGCGCCGACCAGCAACGCCTGGAGCACTACCGCAACGAACTCGGCGAGCTGGGCGTGGAGGCCAGTTACGACCTCGGCTTCGGAGACCCGGCCGAGGCCCTCGCCGCGCTCGTTGGCACCCACGCGCCCGACCTGCTGGTCCTGGGGAGCCACGGCCACCGCAGGGTCGGCGACTTCGTGCACGGCACGACAGTCGATCGCCTGCGGCACCGCATCAGGGTGCCGGTGCTGGTGGTCCCGACGACGGCCTAGGGTTTCGCGCCAGGGACCGCCTGACCGGCGGGCAGCGTGCTCCAGTCGATCTGCGAGCCCCAGGCGCTGTGGGGGATTGCGAACACCGCCAGCGTCACCAGCGCCGCGGCGACCGTCGCGCCGCGGGCCGACCGCCCGCCGCGCAGTCGCCACAGTGCGAACACCCAGGCGAGCGCCGCGAGCAGCGTCTTGTTGTCGGTGAGGTCCCAGCCGAACGGGACACCTGTCCACCACTGGCCGAAGGCGTAATGCTGCACCAGCGGGCCCAGGACGAAGCCGCCGAGAAGGAACAGCCCGAGCGTCGTCCAGGCGAGCCGGCGCAGGTCACGCCGCGGCGCCAGTGCCTCGATCCCGGCGCAGGTGGCGAACAGCATCCCGAGGAACATCGCGAGGATGTGGGGGATCAGCACGGCAGCGGGCGGGTCGCCACGGAAGCGAGTGATGGCGGGACGCTGGGGGAAAAGCGCCTGCTCCGCGCCCAGCCGGAGGCGGACCTGGTACTCCAGCTTGCCTGCGGCGGGCTGCCTGGGCAGCGTCGCCTGCAACTCCCCGCCTTCCCGCTTCAGCTCCAGCACGTGCCAGGGGTCGGAGGTAGGGTAGCGGCGCCAGATCACCTCACCGTTCACCGCAGGGTCGGCGACCGACACGCGCACCGGCTGGTCGGAGGCCGTGCTGTTGGAGCGCTCGAGCTTCATCTTGATGGTCTGCCCGGCGAGCTTCACGATCCCTCGCGCCGGATAGGTCGGGCCGGTGGCCCGCTGCCACACCAGCGTCCCCAGGGTGACCACGACCGCCAGCGCCCAACGCCAGAGACTCCCCTTCACGATCCCTCCTCGCCCCCGTGGGGTGCGAAACCTTCTCCCAGCACTTCCTGCGCCGGGGTGATCGCGACGAACGCGGCCGGGTCAACGTGCGCCACCAGGCGCTTGAGGCGGCCCACCTCGTGCGGCGACACCACCACGTAGAGGACCGGCCTCTGCTCGCCGCTGAAGCCACCCTGCCCGTGGAGAATCGTGACGCCCCGCCCGAGCCTTCCCAGGATCGCCTCGCGCACGGCGTCCGGGCTCGTGCTGATGATCACGGCGGTGCGCGCCGCCGAGAACCCCGCCTGCACCAGGTCCAGCACGCGTGCCGAGACGAACGCCAGCGCGAGCGCCACCATGACCGCCTCGGCGCCGAAGACGAAAGCCGCCACCCCGAAGATCGCCACGTTTATCGCCAGCAGCGCCTGCCCCATGCCGACGCCGAGGTAGCGGTGGGCGAGCCTCGCCAGCACGTCGGTGCCGCCGGTCGTTCCCCGGCCCCGGAACACCAGGCCCATCCCCAGACCGTCCATGAGACCGCCGTAGCAGATCACCAGCAGCCGGTCGTGGGTGGGGGGCACGAGGAAAGGGGCCGAGAAGTCGATGCCCAGCGAGAGCACGACAACGGAGACGGCGGTGGGAACGAAGAAGCGCATCCCACCGGCGAACCGCCACCCCAGCCAGAGCAACGGAACGTTGAGCAGCAAGACCACTAACCCCACTGGTGTATGCATCAGTCGGTGGGCGATGATCGAGATCCCCGTGACACCGCCCGAGACCACGTTGTTGGGCACGAAGAAGAGGTTGGTGCCCGCAGCCACCATCAGCGAGCCCACGACGATCTGCGCGTAGTCGAAGACCACGCCCAACCGCCCCTGCGGCGCAACCAGCGGCAACTTCATGGCGGGGCATCCTGACACGGAGACGCACGCTTGCCAAGCCGCACCCACGACGGGCGGCGGAGGCACGCCTCACTCCTGCTACCCTGACAGCGGGAGGGTTCCATGCTGGAGGCGGTGGTGCTGATCAACGTGAAACCTGGCCAGCTGCACGCGGTGGCGGACACGCTCCTCGAGCGCGAGGGTGTGCACGAGCTCTACTCGGTCGCGGGGGCCTACGATCTGGTGGCGGTCCTGCGCACCTCCCGCAACGAGCGCCTCGAGGAGCTGGTGACCGGCGAAATCGCGGCCCTCCCCGGCGTCGAGCGCACGACCACGCTGGTGGCGTTCAGGTGCCTGTCCAGACGCGAGGCCGACGGAACGTTCTCCCTGGGTCTGGACCCGGGGAGCGAGGGTGCGCCGAAGAAGTGACGGTGCCGGGCCCGGCTCTGGCCTCGGAGCTCAGACGCGCCCGGAATCAGTCCGACCGCTCACGCTGACGCAGGTGGGCGAGCTCCTCGACGTTTCCAGCCGGACCCGGGATCGGTGAGGGGATGCGGGCAACGCATTCGAGGCCGAGTTCCCGGGCAGCGGCGAGGACGCCTTCGATCGCTCCCTCCCGCACGACGGGATCGCGAACGACCCCTCCCTTCGCGACCTGTGTCCGGCCCGCCTCGAACTGCGGCTTCACCAGGACCACGATGTCACTCCTCTCGGCAAGGAGCGCCACCAGCGCCGGAAGAACCAACCGCAAAGAGATGAACGAGACGTCCACCGTGATGAGGCCAAAGGGGCCCGGGAGCTCCTCCCGCGCCACGTAACGCGCGTTGACCCCCTCCTTCACGACCACACGGGGGTCCTGGCGCAGCCGCCAGTCGAGCTGCCCGCGGCCCACGTCCAGCGCGACCACCTGCGCCGCCCCCCTCTCCAGCAGCACGTGGGTGAAGCCCCCGGTGGAGGCACCAACGTCGAGGCACCGCTTGCCGGCGGGCGAGACGCCGAAGGCGTCAAGCGCCGCCGCGAGCTTCACACCGCCCCGCGAGACCCATGGGTGGTCCGCGGCCACGATCTCGACCGTGGCGTCGGGGGCGACGGCCTTCCCCGCCTTGTCCACCGCCGCGCCCTCGACCCGCACCAGCCCGGCCAGGATCAGGCTCTGCGCACGCGCCCGCGACGGGGCGAGGTCCCGCTCGACGAGGAGCTGGTCGAGCCGAACTCGTTTGGTGGGCACGAGCGATGCTAGCACTCGGTCGAACCACGTGATTTGTGAGGAGTGCTGCCTGGCAGCGGCTCCGCAGCGGAGGGACCTGCCCGCGGGGGGAGGCGGGATCGCCGCGCCCGGTCTATGGGGCGGTATCGGCGCGTGCCTTGAACCGTCGGTATACCAACACCGTGAAGACCAGCCAGAGGCATAGCTCAACCGAAGCGACGGCGATATCCGCGCCCGTCGGGTTTTGCAGGTGAGGGAAGACGAGGGAAACGGGCAGGTGCGTGGCCCTTGCTATCAGGCTTAAAAAGAAGTTGCTGCCCTGCTCGCCGAGGACGCCACAGCGCTTGTCCGGGAAGAGGACGTAGAGGCAGCCCACCGCCAGCGAGGCACACCCTAGGGCCAGAGCCGCCCCGCGCGCGAGCCGGCTCGCCAGCCTGGGGAGGTGCTCGAGCAGGGAAACCATGATGATGGGAACGACCGGCACCCACATCCGGGCGGGCGGCGACCAGAACCCGTGCCAGCTACTGGAGGCCACCACAGGACCCAGGTAGGAACCGAGCAGAGCGAGACGCCACGCGGTTCGCGAGCGGTTCCGGACCCACCCCGCCGCGAGAGCCGGCCCCAGCAACAGGTACACAGGAGCCACCACCAGGAGGCCTGCCTGCTGGTCGAAGAGCATCCCGAGTGCCCCTACCGCAGGGTTGCCGACGGCCCCTCCGGCCGTTCGGCCGTACATCACCCACGGCAGCGGCGAGCCGTACCACTGCCAGAAGACCGCCATCTGGAGCAGCAGCGAAGCCATGAAGGCCGACGCTGGCCACCACCGGCCTCGGCGCAACCGAGCCAACGCGGCAACCGCGAGCATCAGTGCCAGGGCGAGGAAGCGCACGTGCAGCCATACCAGCGCGCCCGCCGCCGCGGCGACCGTGACCCGCGATGCGACGCGCTCGGACTCGAGGCGCGACAGCGCAAGCGCCAGGAGGAGGGCCGCCGGAACCTCCGGGTAGATCTCCCCCGAAAAAGCAACCAGAGGCATCGCAAAGACCAGGATTAGCCACCACGCCTGCCCGAGCCCGCGGCTGTCTTGCCCCGTCTCCTCCACCCAGAGGCGAACGCGCACGGCCAGCACGGCCCAGAGGGCAGCGATCGCCACCAGTACCCCGTTCAACCCGAGAACGCCGAACGGGAGAGCGAGCAGGATGGCCAGCCCTGGAAAGTGGATCGAGTATGCGGAGCCGCCTCGCGCTGAAGGGAGTGTGTGCGCGGGCACGTCCAGCCCCGCGCGGTCGGTCTGGTTCGCCAGGTCCAGGTCGCCGTCACGCCACAGGCTCTCGATCATGACCACGTAGTGAGGCTCATCCCCCGTGAGGTACCTCGGAGCCAGCCCGAAAACAGCGGCAACACCGGCCAGAAGAAGTGCGGCGCCCCAGGGGCCGCGTGCCACAAGAAAGCGGGCAACCCGCCCGTCGGGAAGCAGGACGGCGTGAATCAGCACGGCGTAGGCGGCGCCGATCACAGCCAGGAACGGAACGACTTCCAGCAGCCGCCTGGCGTAGAAATCCGCACCTTGGTCGCCCTCGACCAGACGGAAGGGGAGCGCGACGAGCGAGGCCGCCAACGGTCGCGCGAACACGAGGATGGCGCCGCACGCGACGAACCACAGGGCCACGGCGATTGCGAGCGCCACGTCCCACTTCGACGGTTCGGGCGTTCCCCCTGTGACCAATGTACGCTCATGCTAGCATTGGGGTAGTGATGCTGGCAAAGCACGTTTCGGCTCTCGTCCGGGCACTGCGGCCGCGTCACTGGCTGAAGAACTGGTTCGTGCTCGCCCCGGCGGTGTTTGCCGGCCACGCCTTCGACCCGCCCGCGATGGTCAAGGCCCTGACCGTCGCCCTCGCCTTCTGCCTGGCCTCCT
>JALHTD010000039.1 GCA_022865555.1 Thermoanaerobaculaceae bacterium
CCCGGCCATCTGGGACGTCATCGCGGAGGGCATCGCGGAGCGGGGCAGCGGCGTGAGACTGCTCCACATGGTCGAAGAGGTGGCGCTGTTCGGGAGGCACGCCTTCCCCGGCGTGACCAGGGTCGGGGTGCTCTCCACCGTCGGCACCCAGCTTTCCGGCGTCTACCCCGCTGTGCTCGGCAGGCACGGGCTGAGGGCGGTCACCCTGGAGGACTCCGAGCATCGGGTGCTGGTGCACGACTCGGTCTACGACCCGGAGTTCGGTGTCAAGGCGCACGCCAGCCCGGTGAGCGAGCGTGCGCGGGCCAACGTGCTGACGGCGGTGGAGCGGGCCCGGGCGGTCGGGGCCGAGGTCGTGGTGCTTGCGTGCACCGAGCTGCCGCTCGCGGTCCCGGAGGCCGTCGTCGGCGAGACACCGGTTATCGACGCCACGCGGGTGCTTGCGCGCGCCCTCATCAGGTCCGTGGCTCCCGCACTCCTGAAGATTGGGAGGTGATCACGGCGGCGCGTCGTGGCGCCGCCCGAGCCTACCCCCGTCCCGGAATGCGAGTGCTAGGGCTTGGTCGAAGGGGCCGGAGCAGCGAGGGCGCGGTGCTGGCGGAGGATCTCGAGGACCCGGTCGATTGGCAGCGCCTCCGAGACGTGGCCGGCGAAGCCGCGGGTAGTGGTGGCGGCGAATAGCGAGTTGAGCACTGCCTCCTCGGTGCTCTCGACCGCCGCGAGGAAGAGCGGCGAGAGGCCGTCGTCGGCGAGCACCGTCACGCTGCGTGTGCCTCGCGCCTCGTTCGGGACCCGACACAGCGGGTTGGCCGTGAAGGCGATGGTGTAGTCGCCGCTCCCGTTGCTGGCGAACGCTCCGGTGCGCGCCAGACCCATCGGCACGCGTGCCGCGATCCGCCTCAGCTGGTGTGCGTCGAGGGGGGCATCAGTGGCGATCACGACCATGCAGGAGCCTCGCTCGGGCGCAGCCAGCTCGTCCTTGAAGGCGTAGCGGCCCAGCTCAACACCCACCGGGACCCCGGCCACCGTGAGCAGCCCACCGAAGTTGGTTTGCACCAGCACGCCCACGGTCCACCCTCCGAGGGAGGGCGGCAGCTTGCGGGAGGCCGTCCCGATTCCACCCTTCCACCCGAGGCACCTGGTTCCCGTCCCGGCGCCCACGCAGCCCTCCGCAACGGCACCGCTGGTGGCAGCGTTAAGGGCGGCGAGGAGCTGTTCGCGACCCACCGGGCGCTTGCGGATGTCGGAGAGGTCGCCGTCGTTGCACTCCCCGACTACCGGGTTGACCGAGAGCACCTCGCCGTTCCCTGGCAGGCGGAGCACCCACTCGGCCAGTGCGTCGGCCACCTTCCACGTGCTGAGGGTGCCAGTCAGCGCGATGGGCGTTTCGAGCGTGCCCAGCTCCTCGACCTGGGTCACCCCGGTGAGCTTGCCGAACCCGTTGGTCACGAAGATCGCCGCCGGGACCTTGTCCCGGAAGACGTTCCCGGGGTGGGGCAGCACCACGGTGACGCCGGTACGGGTGTCCTCTCCGACGATCAGGGTGGCGTGCCCGACCATGACGCCTGCGACGTCGGTGATCGCGTTGAGTGGGCCGGCAGGGAGGATCCCCGTCACCACACCTGCCTCGCGGGCACGCGGGCGTGGGTTCTCCGCGAATGAAACGGTCGCGATGGGTGCCAGGATCCCCAGCAGAGCGAAGACGAGCGTACGTTTCATGCGCCCTCCGGATCTCTCGTGCGACCCATCGTAGCGTGGGTGGCGCCCCATCAGGCTATCGCGAGCTGTTCCCGGCTTGACCGGTGTGCTCGGGGACCGCGGCCGGGATATCCAGCTCCTCGATGAGCGCCTCCGACGGCAGCCGCGTCTTCCGGATCCGCTCCGCCGTTCTCTCGACCTCGCGCATCACCCGGAGAATGTTGGCGCCAGCGACCTTCTTGACATCGTCCGCCGAATAGCCGCGGCGCAGCAGCTCGGCGACCAGGGCCGGGTACTTGGAGACGTCCTCGAGACCCACGGGGGTCCTGGAGATTCCGTCGAAGTCCGAGCCGAGACCCACGTGGTCGATGCCGGCCACGGCGCGGATGTGGTCGATGTGATCCGCCACCTGGGCGAGGGTGACCCGCGGCGCCGGATGCGCGGCCTTCCAGGCTGCGAACTCGGCCTTGGCCTTTTGAGGGTCCTTCGGGTAGAGAGCTTCCAGCCGGTCGTGTTCGGGAAACGCCTGCTGATCCCACACCCTCCCCTCCTCGGAGACGAACCCGGGGGCGAAGTTCACCATCACGATCCCGCCGTTGGCGGCCACCTTCCGCAGGATCTCGTCGGACACATTGCGGGCATGGTTGCAGATCGCCCGGGCCGAGGAGTGCGAGAAGATCACCGGGGCCTCGCTCACTTCGAGGGCGTCGAGCATCGTCTTGTCCGAGACGTGCGAGAGGTCCACGAGCATTCCGAGGCGGTTCATCTCGCGCACGACCTCACGGCCGAACTTCGTCAGGCCTCCGTGGCGAGCCTTGTCGGTGGCGGCGTCTGCCCAATCGGTGTCATTCCAGTGAGTGAGGGTCAGGTAGCGCGCCCCGCACGCGTAGGCCACGCGAAGGACCGCCAGGGAGTTGCCGATC
>JALHTD010000437.1 GCA_022865555.1 Thermoanaerobaculaceae bacterium
ACGGTTTCGTCCTCGGCGAGGGTGCGGGAATCCTGGTGCTGGAGGAGTTGGAGTTCGCGAAGCGTCGCGGCGCAAGCATCATCTGCGAGATGCTCGGCTTCGGAATGTCGGGCGACGCCTTCCACATCACCGCACCTTCGGAGGATGGCGAGGGGCCCGCGCGCGTGATGGCCAACGCAATCGAGGACGCCGGCCTGAAGCCGGAGGACGTTGACTACATCAACGCTCACGGTACGTCCACACCCCACGGCGATAGGGTGGAGACGATCGCGATCAAGAAAGTCTTCGGCGAGCATGCGTACCGCCTCGCGATCTCATCGACCAAGTCGTCGGTCGGGCACCTGCTCGGCGCTGCCGGGGGACTCGAGATCGGGGTCACCGCGCTTACGGTCGCCAGGGGCGTGATCCCGCCGACGCTCAACCTTGACAACCCCGACGAGGGCTTCGACCTCGACTTCACGCCCCACCGCTCGGTCCAGCGCGAGGTCAAGGTGGCGATCTCCAACTCGTTCGGGTTCGGCGGAACCAACGCCTGCATCGTGCTCGGCAAGCTCCGGTGAGCCGCGGGCTGCCGCGACCCCGCCGGTTTTTTGCGCAAGTCTCGGAACGAACGCCGGCCGCCGGCGGCTGAGGAGGACGACCCCATGAAGAGCTGTGTGCTGATGGCGCACGTGCCCGACACGGCCTCGGTGATCAAGGTTGCCGGCGCGGGCGACCGCATCGACGAGGCCGACATCAAGTGGATCGTCTCGCCGTACGACGAGTATGCGCTCGAGGAGGCGATCCGCCTCAAGGAGGCCCGCGGCGGCGCCGTCACTGTGCTCACCTACGGGCCGGAGCGGGCCCAGCAGGGTCTGCGGGAGTGCCTGGCGCGGGGCGCGGACGCCGCCGTGCATGTCAAGGGGATCGAGCGGACGTTCGCCGACGCGCTGGCGATCGCCCGCGTGCTCGCAGCGGCCATCCGCAAGGTCGGGCCGTTCGACATCTTCTTCGCCGGGATCAAGGGCGTGGGCAGCGACAACAGCCTGGTGGCGGCGATGGTGGCCGAGTTCCTTGACATCCCCCACGTGGCCGGCGTTGTCAAGCTGGAGATTGGCGACGGCAAGGTCACCGCGCACCGTGAGATCGAAGGCGGGACCGAGGTCGTGGAGGCTCCGGTGCCCTGCGTGGTGACGGCGCACAAGGGCCTCAACGAGCCGCGCTACCCTTCCCTGAAGGGGATCATGGCCTCGAAGAAGGTGGCCATTCAGGCTCTTTCCGTCGCGGACCTGGGACTCGACGAGGCGGCGCTGGCGGGAGCGGAGGCGCGTTGCCGCTGGAAGGCGCTCGCGCTGCCTCCGGCCAAGAGCGGGGGCACGATCCTGAAGGGCGAGGAGGACCCCGCGGCTGCGGCGCGGGAGCTGGCTCGCCTCCTGCGCGAGCAGGCGAAGGCGATCTAGGAGGCGACCATGGCGGGCATCCTGGTTTTCATCGAGCAGCGCAACGGAAACCTCCGCAAGGCGTCTCTGGAGGCGCTCTCGGAGGCGAGGCGCCTGGCGGGCGGGCCGGGCTTCCCGGTCAGCGCCGTCCTGGTGGGCCACGGGATCGGCGCGAAGGCCGCCGAGCTCGGCAGGTACGGCGCCGGCAAGGTGCTCGTGGCGGACGAGGAAAGGCTCGGGCGTTACTCGGCCGAGGGGTACGCCGCGGCCGTGCGGGCGGCGGTGGAGAAGTGCGGACCGGTTGCGGTCTTCATGGCGGCGACCGCGCTCGGGCGCGACCTCTCGGGACGGGTGGCCGCCCGACTTGGCTGGGGCTGCCTGGCGGACGTGGTCGGGGTGCAGATCGAGGGGGGCGCGGTGGTTGCGACCCGGCCGGTCTACTCCGGCAAGGCGCTGGCCACGGCGGACGGCGCCGGCAAGCCGGTGGTGGTGACGCTGCGGCCCAACGTCTTTCCTGCCGAGGCCGGCGAGGGGAAGGCCGAGGTCGAGGCGTTGCCGCAGGTGGGCGGCGACATTCGCGCGGTTGTCAAGGAGATCCTGGCGAAGGAAGGCGCCGAGCTGGACGTAGCCGAGGCCGACGTCATCGTGAGCGGCGGCCGCGGCATCAAGGGACCGGAGAACGTCGCGCTCATCCGCGAGCTCGCGAAGCTCCTCGGGGCTGCGGTGGGTGCTTCCCGGGCCGTGGTGGATGCCGGCTGGATCGACCACGCGCACCAGGTCGGGCAGACCGGCAAGGTGGTCTCCCCCTCGCTCTACATCGCGTGCGGCATCTCCGGGGCGATCCAGCATCTGGCCGGGATGTCGTCCTCGAAACTCATCGTGGCGATCAACAAGGACCCCGAGGCGCCGATCTTCAAGGTGGCGGACTACGGCATCGTGGGCGACCTCTTCCAGGTCGTTCCCGCCTTCGTGGACGAGGTGAGGAAGCTCAAGGCCGAGGCGTAATGGCAGGCTTGAGGCTTGAGAGGCGCGGGCGTTCCCTTGGGCGTTGCTCCTCGCCCAGTTCAAGTCTCGATGTTAGTGGTCTTTACTCGTGCCTCACGCCCCGCACCTCGTCCCTTTCCCCCCAAATATCCCACTTTCGTGGGATTGCATTGGGAGGGGTGCCGATCGAGAATGGTCGGGCAAGGTGGAAGCTGGCCGCTCCTTCCGGTGGTGCCCCGCACCACCAAATTTTTTGCCCGCCGCGCCGCCCTGCCCTCCACATCTCGGCCGCACGGAAAATGACCTAGGCGTGCCCTTCCGCCGCCTTCCGTAAGCCGCCCAGGATCTCGCCCTCGGCCTTGGCGTGGAGCTCCGTGGCCTTTGCCCATGCGGCATCGGCCCTGGCGACCAGCGCCTTGGCCTGCGCAGCATCGGACAGGCCGGGCAGGTTGATGCAGACGTTCTGGTAGGCGCCAGCCGCCGCGGCGCGCGCCACCTGGGCGCCGGTGCCCGCGTCGGAGCGGGAGGCCTGGAGGCCGATACGCGCCACCTCGCGACAGAGCTCGATGACCTCCGGGCAGGCCTCGAGGACGCCGAGCGGAACCTCGATGGCGGCCACCGTAGCCCCGGCGATCGCCGCCGCGCGCGCGGCCTGCTCCTCGGACGTTCCCTTGGGCAGGCGCATGGCCTCGAGGAGCCGGTCGAAGGCCGCGGTGTCGGCATCCACCGCCGCGAGCAGGCGGTCCTTGACCTCCTGTCCACGCACCGCGATCGCGTCGAGCCTGTCCTGCTGGGACTCGAATCCCTTCTTGGCGTGGGAGAGGTTGGCCACCATGGCGGCGAGCGCCGCTCCAAGAGCGCCCACGAGCGCCGCGACCGAGCCACCGCCAGGTGCTGGCGAGTCGGTGGAGAGCTCGTCGGCGAACGCCCGCAGCGTCATCGAGACCAGGCGGTCGGGGTTGCCAAGGCGGTACTCGATGATCCGCTCGGCGGGGTCGAAGGCCTTCACCTCCGAGAGGCCGAGGGTGCGCATCGCCACGTGGATCAGCGCGCTCTCGGGCACCCCTGTAGAGCGGCCCATCGCCCTGAGGTAGTGCCGCCCGGCTGCCAGCAGCGCCGACTTGGGCACCAGCCCGACGAGCTCGGAGCCTGTGATGCGCAGCCCGCGCTCGCGGGCGCGCTCGTCGCAGGTGTCGAAGGCCACGTGCAGCGGCGTGACGTCCAGGTCCGTGAGGTTCATCGAGATCTGCGCGCAGCCGAACTCGGGGATCACCCACCCCACGGCCCTCACGGACTTGAGGATCCCCGGGTCCCACACCGGGTTGCCGGTTGCGTCCAGCACCGGCTGGGCGTGCTCGTCGCGCCGCATGCGGCCCTTCTCACGCACGTCGAGGGCGACTCGGTTGGCGAGGCGCTTGTCCAGCGTGTTGAGGTTGACGTTGAAGGCGACAAGGAACCTGCGGGCGCCGATCACGGTCGCCCCCGAACGCGGCATGAATGACGCGGGCCCGAAATCCGGCTTCCAGGCGCGATCCCTGAGCTTGTCGGCAAGCCCCTCGTACTCACCGGCGCGGACGTCGGCCAGGTTGCGGCGCGCAGGCTGCGAGGCCGCGTACTCGTACAGGTAGACGGGGACACCCAGCTCGTTTCCGACCCGCTCGCCGAGCCGGTGCGCGAGCGCCACACAGTCCTCCATCGTCACCCCGGATACCGGAACGAAAGGCACGACATCCACCGCCCCGATCCGGGGATGGGCGCCGTGGTGGGTGCTCATGTCGATGAGTTCGATG
>JALHTD010000438.1 GCA_022865555.1 Thermoanaerobaculaceae bacterium
AACATTGTCGACAAGGTGCTTATCCTGCGCGCTGGTCGTGCCGATGCGTTTGGGCCGCCCAAGGATGTTCTGCGCCGGGTCCTGAATGCCAAACCCGGCAACGCGCCCCAGCTACCCTCCACCGCCACCCTGATTTGTGCAAATTGCCACGTATCCGGTCGTCACTCTGCGCATAGACCCCTTGACTTTCTTGCGTTTCGAGCGGAGAATATGCAAAATGGCTCGCCTGGGAGGGCGCATGACCAGAAAACAACTGCTCGAGCACTGCAAGGCCGAAGGGGTGAGGTTCCTTCGCCTCACGTTCACGGACATCGACGGGATCATCAAGAACGTGGAGGTGCCCGCGTCGCAGTTCGACAAGGCGCTCGACGGGCAGATCATGTTCGACGGCTCCTCGATCGAGGGTTTCACCCGCATCGAAGAGTCCGACATGCTCCTGAAGCCCGATCCGGCCACCTTCGCCATCTACCCCTGGACTACCCCGTACGGGAAGGTGGCCCGCCTGGTCTGCGACGTCTACACCGCTGACGACACACCTTTCGCCGGCTGTCCGCGCCTGGCGCTCAAGCGTATCGTGGAGCGCGCAAAGAAGCATGGGTGGACGATGATGGCCGGGCCGGAGGCGGAGTTCTTCCTGTTCCGCCGGGACGCCGACGGACGGCCCAACCACGAGGTGCACGACGTGGGCGGGTACTTCGACCTCACCCCGGTGGACCTCGGCGAGGAGGCGCGGCGCGACATCGTCCAGGTCCTGGAGTCGATGGGGTTCGAGGTCGAGGCGGCGCACCACGAGGTGGCTCCCGGCCAGCACGAGATCGACTTCAAGTACACCGACGCGGTGAGCACCGCGGACAACATCGTCACCTTTCGCTTCGTGGTCAAGAAGGTCGCGATGGATCACGGCCTGCACGCGACGTTCATGCCCAAGCCGATCTACGGCGTCAACGGCTCCGGCATGCACACGCACCAGAGCCTGTTCGACCGCAAGGGCAACAACGTCTTCTACGACCCCAAGGGGCCCTACCAGCTCTCCAAGGCGGCGCGCGGCTACATCGGGGGCATCCTGGACCACGCCCGCGCCTTCGTGGCGGTCACGAACCCGCTGGTCAACTCCTACAAGCGCCTGGTCCCCGGGCACGAGGCACCGATCAACGTGGCGTGGTCGGAGAAGAACCGCTCGCCGCTGGTGCGGGTGCCCGCCCGGCGGGGGCTCGGCACGCGCTGCGAGGTGCGCATGCCGGACCCGGCCTGCAACCCGTACCTCGCGCTCGCGGTGATGCTCGCCAGCGGCCTCGACGGGATCGAGCGCGGACTCGACTGCGGCGAGCCGGTCAACCGCAACATCTTCGAGATGTCCGAGCGGGAGAAGCGCCGGCTGCGCATCCGCGAGCTCCCGGCGAACCTCTCGGAGGCCCTCGACAACCTCGAGCGCGACAAGGTGGTCAAGGATGCACTCGGGGAGCACATCCTCTCCAACTTCGTGCGCAACAAGCGCGAGGAGTGGCACCGTTACATCTGCACCGTGCACCCCTGGGAGCGCGACCAGTACCTCCAAGAGTACTAGGTGTTGTCCCCTTGGCTCCCCGAGTTCTCCAGCCGGCCCTGACGACGGGGAGCACCTGGATCTCGCCGAGGGACCTCCCCATGTGTGCAGGTCCGCCGGTCCGGGGGGCGTTGGGTCCGGTTCTTGGGTGAGGTAAGATTCTGGTCGCATCTCCAGCGAGGGTGCCGAGCGAGCTGCCCTACGCGGCAGTGAGGAGGAACGATGAACCGAAGGGACTTCGTGGTGACGGGTGTGACGGCGGTGGCGGCCGCGCTCGCGACCCGCGCGGATGGCCAGACCGCTGAACAACAGCACGACCACACGGCTCATGCGGCGGGGACCAAGACCCCGAGCATGCCGGCCGGTGCCGTGCAGAACGCGGCAATCGTGGATGCGGCCGCGGGGTGCCTCAAGAGCGGCGAGGTCTGCCTCGAGCACTGCCTCGAGGTGCTCCGCTTGGGGGATGCGAGCATGGTCCGGTGCTCGAAGACCGTGACCGCGATGCTCCCCGTCTGCCGGGCGACCCTCTCCCTCGCGGTCCAGGGCTCGCCGTACCTCGCCGACGTCGCCCGCATCTGTGCAAAGGTCTGCCGCGACTGCGAGGCGGCGTGCAAGGAGCATGCGGCGCACCATGAGGCGTGCCGGCTCTGCATGGAGAGCTGTCAGCGCTGCGCCGCGGCCTGCGAGAAGCTCGCGGCCTGACCTGCCGTCGCCGACTGCCCCAACCCGGGGCGCACGTGCCTGGCGAACGCTCCGGGCTCCGAGCCGGGTACGAGCGTCACAGCGCGCGGGCCTGGGCGACACCGCCCCCCAGAGAGGGGTGATCAAGCCTGCGCTGCGCCCGTGGGGGAAACCAGCCGGAGCCGTTCCCCACAGTGGTCGTGGGGGCACGTAGTCTCTACGGATAGAAATCCGTAGTTGCCACGCTTCCCGCGGCCGCGCCGCGGCTCCATCTTGAGAACATGCCTGCGCTCAGGCGCTCGTTCCTGGTCGGTGTCCCCCCCGTCGATTGGCGGGTGGGCGCGAGACGGGCATTCCGCCGCGGCCGGACCGCCGTTGCCGGCCTCGTCGGGCTGGCCTCCCTCGCTGCTCCGTGGGGTCTGACGCCGGGCCACGGCGCCGGTAGTACGGTTCAGGGCTCCTGTTCCGCAAAGGGCTGCATGTGCAACCACCTGCCCGGGCACTCGGACGACTGTCCCTGCTGCGAGACCAGTTGCGCGAGGACGGTAGCAGAGGCCTCGGCCACGTCGTGCCACTGCGGCCGCGATCCGGAGCCGGCGACCGCGTTGGCGCCCCAGGGGGAAGGCATCCTGGCCAAGCTGCCGACGTTGCCACGCGCCAGCCGGGTCGACACGCTGGCCTCGCGCAGCGAAAACCCCCGCCCGGAGGTTGCACCCGATCCTCCCGAGCCGGTCCCGCGCCGCAACGCCGCGTGAGTGTGACCGCTCTCCGCTACGCCCGGCTCGCCAGCGCTGGGGGTCGGGCGACGCCCGAAGGAGGAGAATCCCATGTTCACGAGGCTTCGGCATTTACAAGCAACCTTGATAGCGCGAGATCCGGGGGTACCCGCGCCGTATCCGTCCCTTCTCCCTGCCTGCCGGCGAGCCCGCCGGGCGAGGGTGACCTTGGCGGTCAGCGTTCTCTCGGTGCTGCTCGTCGTCTTCGCGGCGGTGCGGACGACCCTCGGTCAACCGTTCACCGGCACGATCACCGGCTCCGTCCTCGCGGTGGACGGAACGGGGCTTCCGGGGTCGCTCGTCACCGTTTCGGGCCCGGCAACGTCCCAGCCGGTGCGCGTCGTGGTCGGTGACCAGGGCGTGTTTCGGGCGACCGGACTGGCCGCCGGCACCTACGTGCTCAGCGCCGAGTCCCCCGGCTTCGCGCCCCTCACGCTGCCCCCGATCGAGCTTGCTCCCGGAAAGTCTCGGGAGGTCGCCTTCAGGCTCGAGGTGACCACCGTCAGAGACGCCGTCACGGTTGTCGGCCGTGCGCCGCGGGACAGCGTTGAGGCCTCCGAGATCCGTCAGAGCCCGGCGCGCGACGTGGGCGAGGCGCTCTCGACCACGGCGGGCCTCTGGAAGTTCCGCAAGGGCGGGATTGCAAACGAGGTCGTCTTGCGCGGCTACGAGTCGAGGGACCTCAACGTCCTGATCGACGGGCAGCGGATCTACGGCGCCTGTCCCAGCCACATGGACCCGCCCTCGTTTCATGCCGATTTCGCCGAGGTCGAGCGGGTCGAGATCGGCAAGGGCCCCTTCGACGTCAAGAACCAGGGGAGCCTCGGCGGCGTGATCAACATCGTCACCAAGAACCCGCGCCCGGGCTGGCACGGCACGGTGAACGCGGCGGCCGGGACCGACGGCTACGTGAACCCCTCGGCGACAGTCTCGTTCGGGGGCTCCACGGTGCTGGGTCTGCTCGGGTACTCGTCTCGGTCGGCCCATGCCTACACGGACGGCTCGGGGAAGCGTTACACCGAGCTCGCGAACTACAAGGCCAACGCCATCGACGAGACGGCGTTCCGGGTCGGTACCGCGTGGGGAAAGGTTGCGTTCGTCCTCGCCCCGGGAAGCACGATCGAGCTCGCGTACACGCACCAGGACGCCGACCAGGTCTTCTACCCGGCCCTCCAGATGGACGCCGTCTGGGACCGGTCCGACCGCGTGAACCTCTCCTACGACCTCACGCGCGTCGGCGGCGGAATCAAGGCTCTGAAGGCGCAGGCCTACTACACCCAGGTCGACCACTGGATGACCGACCAGTACCGGACCTCCGCCGGCACGGCGGCGCGCGGCTGGAGCATGGGCACGATGGCCCAGTCGAGAGTGGCCGGTGGCAAGCTGGAGGCAGGCTTCGGCGAGGTGACAGCCGGGGTGGAGGTTTTTCAGCGTTATTGGAACACGACGAGCCAGCTGGCGATGTCGGGCTACAAGGTTCAGTACTCGCTGCCCGCGCCCACAACCACCGTCGCCGGTCTCTACGCGGAGTGGACGCATCCCCTCGCGGCAAACCTGAGGCTGAACGTGGGTGCCCGCTTCGATCGCGCCCGCAGCGAGGCTGACCCGACCCTGGCCGACACGAACCTCTACTACGCCTACAACGATACCCGTTCAACTTCACAGACCGATGCGTTCCCATCGGGCTACGCGCGGCTCGTATACCAGCCCTCCGCGAGCCTCGAGATCTCGGGCGGCCTGGGCAGCACCGTGCGCGTCCCCGAGGCCAGCGAGCGGTACTACGCGTTGAAACGCATGGGCTCCGACTGGGTCGGCAACCCGGACCTCGCCCCGAGCCGCAACACCGGGCTCGACCTCACGGCCTCGTATCGCTGGTCCGGCTTCTACGCGGGCGCAAGCGTCTTCGCAGACCGTGTCGCCAACTACGTCGCCCTCCACAAGCAGATGCGGGTGAACATGGTCCCGGGGGTCATGAACAGCAGCGCCCGCTCGTACGCCAACGTGGACGCGACCCTGGCCGGCGGCGAGGTGAACGCGGTCGCCACCCTCACGGACCGGCTCTTCCTCTCGGGGGACGTCTCGTACGTTCGAGGCACCCAGGACCCGGTGCCGGCGGAGCAGATCCTCTCGACCAACCTCGCCGAGATGCCTGCGTTGCGAGGGCGCGCCGCGCTCCGGTACGCCACCGGAAAGTACTGGGCGGAGGTCGAAGGGGTGGCCACCGCCGCCCAGAACCGTGTGGACACGGACCTCAACGAGCAGCCCACGCCGGCCTGGCAGGCTGCGAACGTCAAAGTCGGCGCCGCCCTGGCCGGATTCGAAATGACCTTTGGCGTCTGGAACCTCTTCAACGAGCAGTACTACGAAACGCTGTCCTATCAGCGGGACCCGTACCGGTCGGGGGTCAAGGTCCCCGAACCCGGGCGGAACTTCTTCGTCAACCTCGGCTGGCAGTTCTGACGCGGGGCAGCGCGGCCCGTCCCGGCATGGGAGCGGGGCGGGCCTCCCCGCTGACCAGCGCGACGACCTGGGATCGGCGCCCATGACGCGGACCCCGGATACGGCAATGGGCAGCCAGGGAGGTGCCCCCGGCTCAGCGATCCCCCCGTTGATTGGGCCCATCGCCGCCTGGTTTTGTTCTGGAACTGGAATACAGCCCGGGGCGGCACTATCCTCGGGAGATGCGGGCTACGCTCATCCGCCATACGGGGAGAGACGAA
>JALHTD010000439.1 GCA_022865555.1 Thermoanaerobaculaceae bacterium
ACCCCGGCATGGACATGGTCTCCATGGGCCCGCAGATCGAGTCGCCCCACTCACCCGACGAGCGGGTGCAGATCTCGACCGTGGACCGCTTCTACACCTTCCTCAAGGCCACCCTCGCCGAGCTGGCGTAGCTGGCGCCTGAACCGCAACTCCGAGCCCCGGGGTGGCCGCCCCGGGGCTTTCTTCTGTCCCGTGGCGCGGTTGCCCCCGCTTCGCTCGCGCGGGCGAGGCGCCCGCGCTACGTCTTTTCTCCCGTGGCGCGGCTGCCCCCAGCCGCGCACCTTCTTTCCTGTCTCGCAAATATGGGGCCGGCGTTCCGCGCCGGCAGGCACGCGCGGAGCGCGTCCCCCACAGAGACAAGGACGGCGGCGAGGACGGAAACCTTTCTTGGCGTGATGCGTATCTGGATCTGGATGGCGAACCTTGGGCGAGGGTTGCCACCCAGACATCCTCTTCCTCCGGGGGCGGTCATCCGCCCCCCAATGTTTTCGGGGTAGCCTGTCCGACGGGGCAGACTGAGTGACCGCGGGGTGGCTCCAGCCTGCTCGAAGTCGGGTCGGGCGATCCGGTCGCAACAGGGTGAAGCACGGGCGGGAGGTTCTGGCTGTCGTGACGGGAAAGGTTCTTGCCTGGCTGTCGCTGGGCCTCATCTGGGGCGCGACCTGGCTGTTCATCAAGATCGGCCTGGCGGACGTGCCGCCGTTCACCTTCGCGGCGATCCGGTTCTTCATTGCGGCCGTGCCGCTTTTCGTGCTCCTGCGCGTGCGGCGGACGCCGCTGCCACGAAAGATGAGCGACTGGGTTCTGACGGTAGGCACCGGCGTCCTGGGCTTCGCGATCGGCTACGGCCTCGTCTACTGGGGGGAGCAGCACATCTCGGCCGGGCTGACGGCGATCCTGTTCACGACCTACCCGCTGTTCGGCCTGGTGTTCGCCCACTTCCTGGTGCCTGGCGAGCCCATCACGATGCGCAGGCTCGGCGGGGTCGTGCTCGGGATCGCGGGCGTGGCGCTCATCTTCGGCGAGCAGCTCACCCTCGGCTCCTCCGGGGCGGTGCTCGGCAGCCTGGCGGTGGTGGTCTCCGCCGCATGCGCCGCGCTCTCGAGCGTGCTGATCAAGGCGCGCGGCGGCCACCTCGATCCGGCGTTCCTGACCGTCGCGCAGATCCTGACAGGCGCGGTCCCGCTGCTCGTGGTCGGCCTGCTGCTGGAAGGGAGCCCGTTCGACCTGCACTGGACCCCGATGGCGCTGATCTCGCTCGCCTACCTGGCGTTCTTCGGCTCCTCGCTGGCGTTCGTGATCTGGTACTGGCTGATCCGGGCGATCAAGGTCACGACCGCGCAGTTGCTACCGTTCGTCAACACGCTGGTCGCGGTGGTCCTTGGCGCGGTGGTCCTCGACGAGGAGCTCGGCTGGCGCGCCCTCGCCGGCGGCGCCGCCATCCTCCTGGGTCTGGCGGTCGCCCTCGTCCCCAACGGGCGCAGGCGGCAAGCTGCCTAGTCGGCGGCCAGGGTCGGGGTCAGGCCTCCATGACCAAGCGGTGGTTGCAGCAGCCTCGGCGCCGAGCAGTTGGCATGGCGGGCCTACCAGTACGACGTCAAGCCCAGCCGCCGAAGGCGCCTGCGAAACGCCGTGTCGAAGGTGGCGAGAGCATCGTGACGACCAACCTTCGTGACCGCCGCAAGCACGGCATCGGCGAACTCGGGGACGTGAGCAGGCCAAAGATCGAAGAGTGTAGGCCAGGGCATGGAGTCCACACTGAGGACGCCGGGAAGGGCGAGCAGGTCCCGCAGCGTCGCCGCAGTCTCCGCGCCCCCCACCCTGTAATGGTTGTGCAGCACGTAGACCAGCTCGGTGCTGACGATCTGGTGGAGAACCAGCTCCTTCTCGCCCGCAGCCGCCTGCTCAAAGAGCTCCGCCGCCGCGGCCTGCTGACGAGGGTCCCGGTCTGTGAGGAAAGAGAGGACGACGTTGGTGTCGAGGACGATCCTCGTCATTCCGCGCCCCGGCCGCGCCGCGCCCGCGCCCGCCGCACGTCCTGGACCGTGGAGCCGCGCCCGACGGCAATTGCCTGGCGGCGACGGAGAAACCGGCGTGTGGCGGCCGTCACCCGGGCGGCGTTGCCCTCGACCTCCCACTCCAGGGTGTCCTGCGGCCCGACGC
>JALHTD010000440.1 GCA_022865555.1 Thermoanaerobaculaceae bacterium
GAGCTCCGCGCCCTCCAGGACTGGCTGCACGGCTTCCAGCTCTCCCTCGACGCCGCCGCGGCGGAGCAGGGCCAGCTCCTCCTCCGGGGCCGGGTACCCGAGCGAGATGCGCATAAGGAAACGGTCGAGCTGCGACTCCGGGAGCGGGTAGGTGCCGAGGTACTCTACCGGGTTCTGGGTAGCCACCACCAGGAACGGCTCCCGCAGGCGGTAGCGCGTCTTCTCGACCGTCACGGTGCGCTCGTTCATCGCCTCCAGGAGCGCGGCCTGGGTTTTCGGGGTCGCCCGGTTGATCTCGTCGGCGAGGAGAACGTTGGTGAAGACCGGCCCGGGAAGGAACTCGAACTCTCCGCGCTCGGCCCGCCAGAGCGACACGCCGATCACGTCGGAGGGCAGCGTGTCCGAGGTGAACTGAATCCGCGAGAAGACGAGGTTCAGCGACCGCGAGAGCGCCTGCGCCAGTGTTGTCTTCCCAACGCCAGGGATGTCCTCGATCAGCACGTGGCCGCGTGCCAGCAGCGCCGCGATGATCCAGTTGATCGCCTCGTCTTTCCCGCGGATCACCCGTGCCACGGAGCGCTTGAGGCCATCGAGCCGGTTGACCACGTCCACGATCTGCACGACCGACCCCTCCCAGAAGTGTCTACGGGCCAGAGCCGACTCCGTAACGCTTGGGCCCTTTCCCGACCGCGAGCTCAGCCACCGAGCTTTGCCGCCGCCAGCGGATCGAGCGGCGCCACCAGGGTCCGCTTGCCCGCCACCGCCGCACCAACCAGCTCACCGAGGCGAGCCGTATCAACCGTCGAAACGACCAGATCCACACCCAGCAGGAAGGCCCGCATGCCGTCTCCCGTGGTGAAGCCCGGGCCGACGAGCACCACGACGCAGCCGCGCCGCACCGCGGGCGGCATGCCCGCGAGCGCCGCCGGGACTCCCTCGCCGGGCTCGCCGGAGGACCCAAGCACGACAGCGACGGCGCCAACCTCGACCCGGGGGCGCACCTCGGCTACCGAGGGCGACGCGACCGCTTCGAAGCCGGCGGCCGCCAGGGCCCCGAGCACGACCTCCACCTGGAGGCGCCCGTCGGAAACCACGACCGCGCGCTTCACGACCCACCCCCGCGCAGGTCCAGGAGCCGCAGCTCGAGCTGGCGCGGCAGCACCGCATTGGCCACGGCCGCATCCACGTCGATCTCCCCCGAACGTACGCGGCGCTCAAGCTCGCGGTCGAAGCCGACCTGGCCGTCCTGTTCGCCGTCGCGGAGCAGGTCGGCGAGGGCCATGGAGTCGAGCGGGCCCTCCGCCAGGTGCAGTGCGGTGGCCCGGGTCGAGCGCCAGAGCTCCACGACCGGACGGCGCCCGTCACGGTGCGGGATGAGCTGCTGGGCGAAAACCCAGCGCAGCACCCGGGCCAGCCGCGACCGAACCTCCTGGCGCTCCTCGGCCGGAAAGAGCGAGAGCAGCCGGGCCAACGACGACGCGGTGTCGAAGCCGCGCAGCGAGGTCAACACGAGGTGGCCGGTCTCGGCGGTCTCGAGGAGCAGGTTCGCCTGCTCGGCATCGCGCGGCTCGCTCACCAGCAGCACCTGGGCGCCCTGCCGTAGCGCGCTCGTGAGGCCCTGCAGAAGCGTCGGCGTGTCGATCCCCACCTCGCGCTGGTTGATCGTCGCCCTGCCGTGCCTGTGGAGGAACTCGATTGGGTCCTCGACGGTGACCACATGGCAGGCGCGCGTGGCGTTGATCTCCGCGAGCATCGCGGCCAGGGAGGTTGTGCGCCCCGAGTCGGCAGGCCCGCTCACCACCACGATGCCGTTGCGCTCGCGGCACGCTTCCCGCATCGCCTCCGGCAGCCGGAGCTCGGCGAGGGATGGCACGCTCTCCGGGATTCGTCGCAGCGACACCGCGAATGTGCCTCGCTGCGAGAACACGGCGACGCGGAACCGGTTCACGCCGGGAACCGAGTAGGCGAAATGTGCCGCTCCCTCCGAGCGCACCCGCGCTGCCGCCGCCGGCGAGGCCTGCGCCAGCAGGTGAGCCACTACTGCTTCGGTCTGGAACGGCGTCAGGCGCTCGAGGCCTGGGAGCTGCAGCCGCACGAGCGATCCGTCCACCTGCACCTGCGGTGGGACCCCGACCGCGAGGAGCACGTCGCCCGCGCGCGGAGCCTCCGAGAGAATGACGCCGAGAAACTTCGGCAGGTCAAAGTTGAGCACCCCTCAAGTATAGCCGCGGCAAGCTGGTTTCTCTGCCCGGATCGACTACTGCTCGGCGACGCGGAGGAGGAACGCGCCGCGCAGCTCGCGCACGATCGAGAGGCCCGGCAGCGCGACCTCGCTCTTCGGGGGAGCCTCGAGCACCACCTCGGCGCCCGGCGACAGGATGCCCAGCTTCAGCGCGAGCGACAGCGCGGCCGGACCTTCTTCCCACGAGGCGAACGGCGGGTCGCACCAGGCGAAGGCGCAGGCGACCCTTTGCTCGGCGAGCGCCGGAAGCGCGCACCGTGCCTCCCGGGCGACCAGCTCCCATCGCTCCTGCGGCACCGCGAGGGCCGCGAAGTTGCGACGGATCAGCGCGACCGCCGCCGGTGCCCGCTCCACGAGCACGGCCCTCGCAGCCCCACGTGAGAGCGCCTCCAGCGAGTTGACCCCGGTGCCCGCGAAGAGGTCCAGGAAAACCGCGCCCGGCAGGCGCGGGCCGAGCAACGCGAACGCCTGCTCGCGCAGCGCATCCGGAGTGGGTCGAAGCGGGCCACCACTTCCCGGTCCCGCGACACGGCGCGACGCCCAGTTCCCGCCGGTGATCCTCACTTCTTGATCCGGCGCACCGCGATGCGGCGCAGCTCTTCGTCACTGACGAAGATCGAGGTCGGGCTAGTGCCGATCTGGACACGCACGAGGAAGCCGCTGCCGTTGGGCAGCACCTCGATGACCTGCCCGGTGCGCCCGTCCTCCAGCTCGAGCCACTGTCCAACGGCGGGCTGCCAGCCGCGCAGGTCCTCGCGGATGCCCCCGGGACTGGTCATCCGCAACTCCAGCCCGTCGAGGCTCTGCCCGATGCGGGCAGCACCCGTGGCCGGCACGCCCGTGAGGGGGAAACGCACGACGAGGGGCTCCCGGCCGGGAGGCGTGAGCCTGAGCTCGACCTCGGTGAGCGGCTGGCGCAAGACTCGCTTGTCCTCGCCCGGCTTCTCGCGTACGACCACGGCGACGCCGTTGCGAAAAACCGAGGTTCTGCGTACCTCCCCGGCCACGGTAACGACCCGCTCCACGATGTAGCTCGGTTCGGTGGCCGTAGCCGCCGCGACGTGGACGGCCGCCGCGATCACGCCTCACCCCCGAGCTCGCGCGCGACGGCCAGCGCGTACTCCAGAGCCTGCCCCCTCTCGACCTTGCCGTCCAGCACCGCCGCGCGGGCCTGGCGCACGGCGCCCCCGATCGCCGGACCCGGCTTGACCCCGGCCGCGCGCAGCTGTGCACCGCTGACTGGAGCGGGCGCCCGCATCCACACCGTGAGCGCCTGCCGCAGGGTGCGGCGCTCCTGACTGCCGGAGGCTGCCATCGTGACCGTCACGAGCGCCTGTTCGCTGCGTTCGACCGCTGCCACGACGTCACTGGGCGACACGTTCTTCTGGCACAGGACTGCGAGGAGTTGCTCCATGCGGCCGCGCGCCCCGGCGACCGTGGAGGCCATCCGCCCGGAGAGGGCCAGACGCTGCGCCAGGCTCCGCCCACCCCCCTCGCCGGCGCGGGTCGCGAGGGCGACGATGAACGCGAAGCAGCGCGGCCCCGTGTACACCTCCTCCAGCACCGACCACGCCAGCACCGACTCGACCTCATGCAGGAAGCGGCGCAGCGCAACGCTCCACACGACACCCGGGAACACCGCCGGGAAGACGCCCAGGTGCTCGAGTTCGGCCAGCGCCTCGACCGGGTGTCCCTCGTCGACAAGCTCGGCCAGCTCGTCCCGCAGCCTTTCCCCTGACAGGCGCGAGAACACCTCCTCCTGCACCGCAACCCGTATGAGCTGCCGGGTCTCGGCAGCAATCTCGAAATCGAGCCTGGTGGCGAAGCGCACGGCGCGGATCGCACGGGTCGGGTCGTCCAGGAACGAGAGGGAGTGCAGCACGCGGATCTGTCGGCGCTCGAGGTCACGCTGGCCCCCGAAGAAGTCGAGCAGGTCGCCGAACCGTCCGGGGGTCAGGGTGATCGCCATCGCGTTGATCGTGAAATCGCGCCGGTAGAGGTCCTGGCGCATCGCGGAGGTCTCGACCTCGGGCAGCGCCGCGGGCGAACGGTAGAACTCGGTGCGCGCGGTTGCCACGTCGAGCCGCACGTCGCCGCCGAGGTGCACCACCGCGGTCATGAAAGCCTCGTGCGGGTGCGAGCGCCCTCCGAAGCGGGCGACCAGCCGCTCGGCGAGCTCGACCCCGTTGCCCTCGACCACCACGTCCACGTCCTCGACGGAGCGGCCCAGCAGCACGTCCCGCACCGCACCGCCCACCAGGTAGGCTCGCCCCCCCGCGGCGTGGGCGAGCTCGCCGGCTGCGGCCAGGACCTCGAGGAGCTGGGGCGGCAGAGCGCGCCGGAGGCTCCGCCCGACGTCGTGCACCACCAGCCGCGCCCCGGCCACCCTGCGGTCCACCCTGGCGCCCTCGGCCAGCTGACGGTCGTAGAGAAGGCGGAGGAGGTCCATCCGCGTGATGATCCCCCACCCGCTGGCCAGCGACACGAGCACGAAACGCTCGTGCCCTTCCATGAACAGGCGCTGCACCTCTTCAACGGGCGCGTCCGCCCGCACCTCCGGCACGCCCGGCCGCATCACGGTGGTCACGGGCCTGTCCCCGAGCCCGCCGGCCAGTGCGGCGTCCAGGATCTGGCGGGTCACGACACCGGTCAGCTTGCCTCCCTCATCCACCGGCATCGCGTTGATGCGCAGACGGACCAGGCGCTCCTTGGCCTCCATCACGGTGACGTCGTGGGGGCACGTGTGCAGGTGCGGCGTGGCGATGCTCGCCGCGGTCCAGTGTGCCCCGACCATGGCCGAGATCTCGCCCAGCAGTTGTTCCGCGACCTCCACCGCGCTCCTCCCGCGCAGGCGGGCGGCAGCGGCCGTGGCGTGCCCGCCGCCGCCGAGGGGAGCGAGCAGCTTGCCCGCGTCCACGCCGGGAAAGGTTGAGCGCGCGATCACTATCAGTTGCGGAGGGACCTCGAGGAGCGCCACAACAACCGGGAGGTCGAAGATCTCCGCGTAGCGGTGGATGACGTAGGCCGCCTCCTCCACCTGCTCGCTTGGGCGGGCGATGGTCATAACCACCCGCACCCCGCCCACCTGGTGCTCCACCGCACCCTCGACGAACTGGTTCAGGAGCTCGAGTTGCTCGGGCTCCAGCGGGCGAAGCACGTACCGGCGCACCCACTCGAGGCGCGCCCCTGCCTGCAGCAGCCACCCAGCCGCTGCGACGTCGGTGGGTGTGGTGTCGAGGTACGTCAGCCCGCCGGTGTCCTCGTAGATCCCCAGAAGCATCAGCGTCGCGGTGACCGGATCGGGCACGATCTCGCGACGCTGGAGCTCCCCTACCATCACCGTGCAGGTCGCGGCGACCGGCGCCGTCACCAGCTCGCCCGCCGCGATGGTGTCGGCGCCCTCCGGATGGTGGTCCACGACCCGCACGGGGCAGCCTGCCTTGGCGATCAGCTCGCCCACCTCGCCCAGCCGGCGCCACGAGGAGCAGTCCACGACGGTCGCCTCGGTGATGCGCGCCCGGCGCAACTCGCGCACCCGGACCTCGGGCAGCTCGACGTGCTCGGCAGCCAGGAAGCGCCGCACCGCGACCTCTTGCGAACCCGGAAAGACGACCCTCGCCCCCGGGGTCAGCAGCAGGGCCCCGGCAGCGGCGCCGAGCGCGTCGAAGTCCGCCCCCAGGTGGGTCGTGATGATCTTCACGCGGCCAGTTTACTGCTCATCCAGCATCCTGGCTGGCAGGTGAGAGGAGTCGTGGGACTGCACCCCGGAATTCCTGGCAGCGCGGCACTGCTAGAATTGCCGGCAGAGCAGGGAGGCCGTATGAAGCGAAAGGAACTGACCCTCGTCGTGCTCCTGTTCGTCGGCGTGCTGGCCGTGGTCGCACGTGCCGAGGCGCCGCTCTCATATGCCGCCGACGTGGAGCCGATCATCCTCAAGGCGTGCGCCGACTGCCACGGGGGCGACAGCCCGAAGAAGGGGCTCGACCTCTCCCAGGGCAAGGGGTTCGAGCGCCTCCTCGGCGTGAAGAGCCAGGAGGTTCCGGAGATGGTCCTGGTCAAGGCCGGGGACCCGGCCGCCTCTTACCTCTGGTTAAAGGTGGCCCATGCCGCGACCCAGGGCAAGGGCATGCCGCGGACGCTGTTCGGCTCCAAGAAGCTCCCCCAGGCCGAGCTCGAGGCCATCCAGAACTGGATCATCCAGGGCGCCAACCCGTAGAAGCAGCGGGCTTGAAGGTTCGGAGGACCGCTCAGGGCTCCAAGCCTGGGCGGCGGGTGGCGGGCACGCCTTCAGGCCTTTCTCACACGAAGGGGCGGCCGAGGAGCCCCGCCGCGATTGCCGTGAAGCGCTGCCACAGCGGGAGCTCGACCCTGGCGTGAAACGCCCCTCGAGGGTCGCGCCTCACCCTGTCCAGGACACGCCGATAGACCCCGCCCATGACGCGCACGGCAGGACGCGCGTCGGCCTCGAGGAGGGCGGGCAGCGGGTTCGCCTCGCCGAAGTGAGAGCGCGCACGCTCGCACTGAAACGCCATCAGCGCAGCATAGCCCTCGGTGTCCACGTTGCCGGCGACGAGCTCGCTCTCGGTCACGCCGAACCGCACCAACTCGTCGAGGGGCAGGTAGATGCGGTCGCGTCGCACGTCCTCACCGACGTCGCGGCAGACGTTGGTGAGCTGCAGCGCGATCGCCAGCTGCCGCCCGTGATCGCGAGCGCGTGCGTCGAGCATGCCGAAGATCGCGAGAGAGATCTCCGAGATCGTGACCGCCACCAGCTCGCAGTAGCGTTCGAGCTCGGAGAAGCTGGCGTACCGGCCGCGCTCCAGGTCCATGCGGCACCCGTCCACCAGGCCGAGCAGCGCGTGCTCGGGGATCGGGTAGCGGGCGAGCACCTCGGCGAGCGCCCGCGTGGCCGGCGTGCCCGGGCTCCCGCGGTAGGTTCGCTCCACCTCCTCGCTCCACTCGTCCAGACGGCGGCGGATCTCTTCGCGGCCCGCTCCCGGCTCGGCCTCGTCCACGATGTCGTCGGCGATCCGGCACGCGGCGTACGCCGCGTAGACGGCGCGCCGCTTCTCCACGGGGAGCAGGCGGAAGCCCAGGGAGAAGTTGGCGCCCCGGCGGTGGGCGAGGCGGCGCACCACGGCCCGGCTGGCGTTCAACGTTCCCTCCGCCGGCACCACGAGCAAACCGGGGCGTGGCGGCAGCCGCCCCGCTCGCGCCACGCCGCCATCACGACCCTGGCGACGGCGTCCTTGAACGGTCCGGGGCGTTGCAGCCGGAGCAGCAGGCCCCGGAAGTCCCCGCGGCTCGCGAGCCGGCAGAACCCGGCAAAGCCGCGCCGCCCCAGCCGCTCGTAGGCGAAGCGCAGCGCGACCGTGGCCCGCATCGGCCGCCGGATCGTTCGTTCGAAGCGCGCCTGGTCCCAGCGCCCGGCGACGCCTGCCGCCACCAGACCTGCGCTGCGCAGGGCGAGCCGGTTGCCGAGGCCGTACAGGAAGTCCTGCACACCGGCGGCCTCGCCCACGTACCAGCGCCCGTCGCTCCCCCGCAGATGGCGGGGCAGGCAGAAGTTCATGAACTGCCCGCCATCGTGCTCCCCGCGCACCGCGAACTCACCGAGCGCCTCGCGAAACCGGCGCCACGCTTGCTTCTGCGCCTCCCTCAACCGCCCGACCCTGCGAACCTGAGCGACCCCGAAGGTGGCGTGCCCGCCGATGCAGAAGAGGTACGCGTAGCCGGTCGGTGTGACCGTGGGGTCGAAGAGCACGGCCACGGTGTCTGGCAGGTCCGAGGCGAAAACCAGCTCGCGCGCCACCCCGTCCGCTTGATGCGGGCCGGTGGCGACCACCTCGGTGTCCCCGGGTGCAGCCGCACCCTCGCGCAGGACCACGCCCGCGCCTGCGGCGAGCCGCCGGAGCCATGCGTCGAGGCTCCCCTCGCCGCCTCCGCGCCGCACGAAGTACGCGAAAGGGGTCGCGCTGCTGACCTCGTGACGGCGGCCGAGGCCGTCGAGAAACAGCGCCGTAGTCGCGGGGATCGCCGCGAAGTCAGGCGCGAGGCCCAGCTCGCGGAGCTCGTCGAGCGCGTCCAGCTCGCCCGACCCGTTCTCGAGCACCTGCCACCCGCCCGCGAAGCGGCCGCCCCCGCCGCGGTGGCGGTCCCACACCTCGACCGCAAAACCTTCCCTGGCCAGGAGCACGGCCGTGGCTAGCCCCGAGATCCCCCCGCCGGCGATGCCTATGTGTTGTGCCACGCCAAGATTGTAGCCCGCCCCCCCACCGGCCTGACCGGCAGCCGGCCGGCGCAGAGACCGGAAAAAAGGTTAGCTGTTCCCTTGTCCCTTTCCCCGTTCTCTCTTCCGTTCTCCCCGTTCGCTCCTCACTTCTCCATGAGCGGCAACCCGGGAAGTGTCTGCGCGAGCCGTCGGTTAGAATCCACGGGGAGAGGTTCGATGCAGCCTCAGGAGATCCGGGCAGCGCTCGAACGCATCCTGCCCGGCGTGCAAAAACCGGGACGCTACCTCGGCCTCGAGCGCAACCGCGTGCTCAAGGACTGGGGCTCGGCGGCCGTCCGGCTGCTCCTCGCGTTCCCCGACGAGTACGGGATCGGGATGTCGCACCAGGGGACGCGCATCCTCTACCACATCGCCAACTCCCGGCTCGACGCGCTCGCCGAGCGCGCCTTCGCGCCCTGGCCGGACATGGCGGCCGCGATGAGGCAGGCCGGCATCCCCCTCTACGGGCTCGAGTCCTACCACCCGGCGCGCGAGTTCGACATCCTCGGGATCACGCTGCAGACCGAGCTCAACTACGTGAACGTGCCGTACCTGCTGGACCTCGCGGGCATCCCGCGCTTCGCGCGTGACCGCGGCGAGGGCCACCCGCTGGTCGTCGGAGGCGGCCCGTGCATGGCCAACCCCGAGCCGGTGGCCGACTTCTTCGACGCGTTCGCAATCGGCGACGGCGAGGTGCTGCTGCGTGCGCTCCTGGACGCGGTCAAGGGAGCCAACGCCGAGCGGCTCCCGCGCAGCGAGACACTGCGGGCGATCGCGCGCCTCCCCGGCATGTACGTACCCCGACTCTACGGCTGGACCCCAGCCGCGAGCCCAGCGCATGGGGGCAGCTTCGAAGTGCTGGACGATGCGGCCGCGTTCCCGGTGGCTCGGGTGTTCGCCGAGAAGCTCGACCCGGCCGACGTGCCGGCCGACCCGCTGGTGCCCGTGGTCGAGGTTGTGCAGGACCGCCTCGGCATGGAAGTTGTGCGCGGCTGCACCCAGGGGTGCCGGTTCTGCCAGGCAGGCTACTGGTACCGGCCGGTGCGCGAGCACGATCCTGAGACAGTTCTCAAAACCATGGAGGCGCACGTCGACGCCACCGGCTACGAGGAGGTCGGGTTGCTGTCGCTCTCCACGGCCGACTACTCCCAGATCGAGTCGCTGGCGTTTCACCTGGCCGAACGGCTCGCCCCGCGCCGTGTGGGCGTCTCGCTCCCCTCGCTGCGTGCCGAGTCGTTCTCGGTGGCGGTGGCCGATGCGGTCTCCCGCGTGCGCAAGTCGGGGTTCACCTTCGCCCCGGAGACCGGCTCCGACCGCCTGCGGCGGGTGATCAACAAGACGTTCACCAACGCCGACATGATCGCCGCCGCCGAGGTGGCGTTCTCGCGCGGGTGGAACCTCATCAAGGTGTACGCGATGATCGGCCTTCCCACCGAGACCGACGACGACCTGGAAGAGCTGGCGAGGCTCGCCGAGGGGATCCTGGAGGCGGCCCGCAGGGTGGGCAACCGAAAGGCCGCGGTCAAGGTCTCGGTGGGGCCGTTCGTGCCCAAGGCCTGGACCCCGTTCCAGTGGGAGCCGTTCGTGCCTGCCCACGAGCTGTCCCGCCGCATCGGCCTGCTTCGCAATCGGTTCAAGCGCATTCGACCTACTGCAAGCAGGGCCAAGCTCACCTGGAACGAGCCCGAGGAGTCGCAGCTCGAAGCGCTGCTCTCGCGCGGTGACCGTCGCCTCGGCGCGGTGATCGCGCGCGCCCACGACCTCGGCGCGGTGTTCGACGGATGGAGCGAGTGGGCAAGGCTCGACGCCTGGCGGCAGGCGATCCAGGAGGCCGGCATCGACCTGGAGGCCGAGCTGGGGCCGCGCGAGCTCACCGCCACGTTGCCCTGGGACGTGCTCGACGCCGGCGTGCGCAAGGGGTACCTCAAGGCCGAGCGGCGCCGGGGCTTCATGGAGGCCGAGACCCCCGACTGCCGGTGGGGGGACTGCATGCGGTGCGGCATTCCCGGTGACGGGCTCGACACCAAGTTGGCGCTCCCCACCTTGCCTGCCGTTGGCGAGGAGGCCCCGGCGCTGGCGCGGGCGAGGAATGCGGCGTACAAGCTGCGGCCGCTCCCGCGGGTGCTTCCCAGGGGCGAGCCGCTCGCCCAGCCCGAGCGCTTCGCCCGCTATCGCTTCACCTTCCAGAAGCTCGGCGACGCGCGTTGGCTCTCGCACCGCAACGTCATGGACCTGCTGGCGCGTGCGCTGCGGGCCGCCGCCGTGCCGGTGCGCTACACGGAGGGGTACAACCCGCACGTCCGGCTTTCGATGGGGCCGGCGCTCTCTCTCGGGTACGAGGCACGGGCCGAACTGTTCGACGTCGAGTGCCACGCACAGCTCGAAGTGGGCATGCTCTCGCGCGCCAACCGCGTGCTGCCCGAGGGTCTGCAGCTCACCGCGTGCGAGGCGCTCCCCGCGGGCGCCCCGTCCCTCGGCAAGTCCGTTTCGGCCTGCCGCTACCGGTTGCGCCTCACGCCGGAGATGCCTGGGTGGCCCGACTCACCAGCCGGGCTCGGCAACCTCGCCGCGGGAGTCCGCGACTGGAGAGTGGATGGGGACGAGCTCGAGGTCACCCTCGACGCCCGCCAGACCGGTGGGCACGCCGTCAGCGTCAAGGATCTGCTGGCCGCCCTCGGTGCGCCCGACGAGGCGAGGCCGCTCGTCCGCGTTCTCCGGGAGGCCATGATCCTCGCCCCCCACACCGCCGTCGCCTAGCGGGGTGAGCAGCCTTCGATGCGCCAGTAGTACTCCTCGCCGCTGCGCAGCTCGAGGTAACGGCGCTCCACCAGACGGCCCACCTGGTCCTTGGCCTCGATCACGTGGCGGCCCGAACCGACGTTGTCCACGGTCCGGTTCGAGTCCCGGGCGACCGTGAAAGCCTCCCAACCGTCGACGAACACCGTCACGTCGCAGGCACTCTGGTTCACGACCACGATGTTGGACTCACGCTCGAGCAGCCGGTCGCGGCAACCCCCGCCCGCCACCAGCAGCGGCAGAAGCAGCACGGCGGGCGAGACGCTAGACCTCATGCCACCAATGTAGGACGTGCTCGGAGAATCTGCAACAGGCCATGCCCTGTCAATGAGCGTCCTGAGAACATCCACGTAGCATCGGCCGGTCCTGGGTCGCTTTCCCGTTCGGGGCTGCTCCGCGCCACTTGATCATGGGACCGCGTGGCCCTATTCTCGCCTCTGATGGACCGAAAACCTCCCATGGTGCCGTTCGGCTTCCACAGCATCAAGAGCAAGATCACGATGTTCGCGCTGCTCGCGACGCTGATCCCTTCGCTCGCCATCGGGTGGCGCTCGTACGTCCAGAACAGACGATTCCTGAGCCAGAAGATCACCCAGGAACTCCAGAACGTGACCTCGCAGGCCTCACGCGAGATCGGCCTTTGGCTCAAGGAGCGCCTGCTCGATCTCAAGGTGTTCTCGAGTTCGTACGTCGTCACGGAGAACCTCGCCAAGCTGCAGGGCGCCGGCGCCGGGCAACTCGAGCAGGAGCCGGCGTTGCGCGGGCTCCGGGACTACCTGGGTTCGGTGCGGGCCAAGTTCACCGACTACGAGGAGCTCACGATCGTCGCTCCCGACGGCAAGGTCGTGGCCAGCAGCGCCGAGCAGCCTGGTGCGGTCACCATGCCGGACGGCTGGCTCGAGCGGGCAAGGGCAGGCGACGCGGTCCTCGGGAGCCCGCACTGGGACGAGGGGCTGCGCGCGGGGGTCATAACGGTGTCGCAACCGATCCTCGGCGCCGACGAGCGCTTCCTGGGAGTGCTGGCGGCCAAGCTCAACTTCCGTGGAATCGTCGAGAGCCTGAGCGGTGACTCCCCGAGCGGCATCAGTGGCTTCTACCTGGTCACCCGTAGCGGGGACGTCGTCGCCGGCACTCAGCCCCTCACCGCGGGGTCTGCAAGGACCGCTCTGGCCGCCGGAGTGGCCTCCCGCCTCTTCGCTCAAGAGGGCGTTGCGCTGGACTCCTCGAGCCCCGGCGGAGTCGAGGTGGTCGGGACGCTCAGGAAGGTGCCGAGCCTGAGCCTGGGTGTGGTCGCCGAGAAGGAGCGCCGCACGGCGTACGCGGAGATCTACCGGCTTCGCAGAACGACGATCTGGCTGGTCGGCGGCCTGCTCCTCGGAATCGGCGTGGTCGCGTACCTCCTCGGCTTGACGATCGTGCGCCCGCTCGACAGCCTCATCTCCGGGGCGGCCAAGGTGGCCACGGGCGACCTGGCCGTCGCCCTCCCGCTTTCGAGCCGCGGCGAGCTGGGCTACATGACCGAGGTGTTCAACCACATGGTCGAGCAACTGCGCCTCGGCCGGAAGGAGCTGGACGAGGCCAATCAGACGCTGCGGCAGAGGAACCAGGAGCTGCAGGAGCTCTCGGTGACCGACAGCCTGACGGGCCTCTTCAACCGCAAGCACATGTGGGAGACGCTGGCCCGGGAGCTCGAGACCTACAAGCGCCACCGACGTCCGCTCTCGGCGCTGATGATCGACATCGATCACTTCAAGCGCTACAACGACACCCAGGGGCATCTGGCCGGCGACGAGGCGCTGAGGCGGTTGGGCGAGATCCTCCGCTCCTCCTTGCGGGTCTCGGACTATGCGGCCCGATACGGCGGCGAAGAGTTCCTCGTCGTCCTGCCGGACACCGACTCGGCGACGGGGGCACAGGTTGCGGAGCGGCTCCGCGAGCTGGTGGCCGGTGAGAAGTTCGGGGGTGGGCCGGGCTCCCCCAAAATCACGATCAGCATCGGCGTGGCCTCGACCTCCGAGCACGAGGAGGAACCCGAGACGCTGGTCAGGAACGCCGACACGGCCCTCTACCGCGCCAAGAAGGCCGGCCGCAACCGCGCGTTCGTCTTCGAAGGTGGGAGCGGGCGGCCGAGCTGACTCCCGCCCGGGAACGTCAGCGGGCGGATACGAGCGTCTCGAACACCCAGCCTGTCGCGCCCCTCTCGTCCCTCACCCGCACCCACTGGTCCTTCCGAGAGTAGCCGAGGGCCTTGGTTACCTTGGGCAGCGTGACGACGACCTTGAACTCGAGACCGGGACCTTCACGGAGGTTGCTGTCCTTCGTCAACTCGAGCGGCAGGGGTTTGTCGAACGGCGACTCCCCAGGCACAGGGGTGAGGGCGAGCTTCTCCCGAACCGCCGGGCGCACCTCGCCGGTTCGCAGGAGGCTCTTGGCCTGGTTGGCCAGGTAGAGCGCCCCGCCGTAGTTTTCCTTCTTGAACTCTTCAGCGCTCATCTTGAGGAGCTGCTGGGCCTGAGAGAGCCCGCGATCTCCCCGGCTCCCCGTGGCCGGCGCCTCGATGGCCTTGAGCGCGATCTCGGCCTCCGCCATGTTGGAGGCCGCCTCCGCCCTGCTCTCGAGGCTCCGGAGCTTCGACTTGGCCCGCACCACCTCCTGGACGGCCTCGTCCAGCTTCGCCTCCAAAGCGCTCTCGCGCTCGTGGAGCTCCCTGAGTGTGGTTTCCTTCTCCAGCGCCTGGAGCTTGAGCCCGGTGACCTGGTCCTCGAGGGCACGCTTCTCGGCCTCGAGGCTCGTCACGCTTTCCTCGAGCCTCTTCTGCTGAGCGACGAGCTCCTCGCACGGGTCGGGTTTGACCGCGAGCTCCGGCACGGGTGTGGGCGGAGCCGGCTTCGGTGGCGCCTTGGTGAGGCAGGAGGCGGCAAGGCCCACAGCGAGGGAGAGGATCAGCGCCAGGATCGGGGCGGGCCTGGGCGTGGTGGTCGATCGGGTCATCGCGCTCCTTTGCGATCGGACGGCGGACAGACAGTCGCTCAAGAAAGAAACTAGCAGAACTCAAGATGCGGGGAAAGGGAAAGCCGCCGCTTCTGTGCTTGGGGTCACTTGCGGCGCCCTTCACCCCTCTTTGCCCGAGCCGTGGAGGCCGTCCTAGAATGTCGCGGCGAAAGGTCAGGTCCGAATGAGGAGAAACCAGATGCTTGCACTCGGTGTTTCGCTCGCTGCGGTGCTGCTGCCGCTCTGGGCTCACGCTGGAGAGCAGTCGGCGTCCGGTATGCCCCCAAACATGGCACAGTACTGGCTTGCCTTGCTCCTGCGCGGGCCGGCGTGGACTGCCGCACAGACGCCGGAGTCGGAGCAGCTGCAGCGGCAGCATATCGCCCACCTCGACGAGTTGGCCAGGGCCGGGCACAGCCTCGTCATGGGTCCTTTCATGGACGAGGGCCAGATCGAGGGGCTCGTCGTGCTGGGCGCCGGCTCGCTCGATGACGCCAGAGCCCTTGTGGAGGCGGACCCCGCCGTAAAGGCCGGACGCGTGGCCGTCGAGGTCCACCCCTGGTGGGCGGCCAAAGACGCGTTCAGGAAGCCGGCCCAACCGTTGCGTTTCGTGACCTACTACTTTGCGTTCCTGGTGAGAGGTCCAACATGGACCCCCGAGCAGACGCCGGAGCTTGCGCGCCTGCAGGAGGCGCACCTCGCAAACATCCGCCGCCTGGCGGAGGAAGGCAAGCTGGTCGTCGCCGGACCGTTCGCTGACGGCGGAACGCTACGGGGCGCGTTCGTGTTCAAGACGAAGACGCTCGAGGAGGCGCAGGCGCTGGCCGACACCGACCCGGCAGCGCAGGCGGGAAGGCTCGCCCTCGAGCTTCACCCCTGGCTCGTCCCGGAGGGCTCCCTGCCCTGACCAACCCGCCGCAGGACCCTTCGGGGGAACCTGAATGGGACGGCGCTGCGCGACAGGACCTCGATGTTCTCGTCGCCCTGCCTCGCGGGGACACCGGCGAGACCGCCGCTTCCGTTGATGAAGTCCTGCGCCCCGGTGAGCATCCCGACGAGGCCGGAGAAGCGGTCCGGGTCGTGCTGGCCGGCATAGCTTCCGCCCAGCGGCAACAGCATGTGCTTGCTGGCGTGGTAGTCGAGGGCCACCGGGTCGAGGCCGGCGAGCAGGACGTTGCAGCGACGGGTCGTCTCCGCCGGGTAACCGCTGAGGGAGGCGTGGCTGACCCAGATGCAGTCCAGGATGTTCAGATCGGGGGTCCTCGCGAGGCTCCAGAACTTGCCACACTGGGATCCGATCTGGGAGTAATGACGGACGGGCGAGCACCCGTCGGACATCGAGACCAGCCCATAGACGTGCTTGAGCACGCCTGTCACCCCCGAGCCGTCGTGGTGCTTGAGAACGGGGACGTTGATGAGCTTCACGTTGCCGGCGTGGCCGGAGCCAGTCCACCTCCCCTCGCGCAACTCGATCCGATGGCCCCCCGGCGTCGTGAAGCACGGGTACGAAACCGTCGTCGCAGGGCTCGAGCCGGCAGGCGGAGAGACCGTGCGGTAGCCATCCCTGATGTGCTCGGAGGCGGAGATGAAAGCCCCGCGAATCGGGTCGAGGAGGTAGCTGCTCACCGGCTGGCCGGCAAAGACCGCTCGCACCAGGTGGTCAACGGTGAGCACGGTCTCGTCCTCGGCGTTGACGTGCACGGTGTTGGCGATCGCGGGCCAGCTGTCGTACGAGCCGCCGCCCGCCATGCCGTCGAAACCCCCGCGCCCCTGCCCGTTCTCGACGATCACGACCTCCCCCGCGAACCCGTCGGGGTGCTCGAGGATGCGGTGGACGAGGCCGCGAACGACGTCCGTGTTGGTGGTGCCGCGGCACTTCCACTGGCAGTTGACCTTGACCAGCACGACGTCGTCCGCCTCGATGATCCCCGACAACCCGCCCCACGGGTGCGGCTGCGGGGTCCGGTAGAGCTTCACCCCGTTCTCTGCCAGCAGCCCGAGAAGGGCGTCCACGCCGACGTGGCGCATCGCGCCGTCATGGGCAGGGCAGCCGTCGATGCGGAACACCCGCGACCTGTCGGTCTCGGCGGCGGCGCGGAGAGCGGCCCCGCCAGCCGCCAAGGCCGCAGCACTCAACTGGGCCGTTTGCCGGATGAACTCACGCCGCGTGCGTCTGCGGGACCTGCCAGCCATGAGCCCTCCTCAACGGACCGGCATCGGTCGTGCGCCCGGGACAACCGTTCCTCGGTCCATCAGCCGGCCCCAGGATAGCCCGGATGGTCCTGGGGGAGACCCCGTCCGTGGTGAGCAGGCTCACCCGACGGCACCCCCGGCAGCAGTGCGAGGCCACTTTTTGCCGCGGGTGAGCAGACGGTCGGGGGAGAGCGCTCCGCGCCTCACCGCCCCGCGGCTTTTCCCTGCCCCAGCAGATCGAGGACCGCGGTGCTCATCGCCGTGACACCGGTGCGTATGGTCGGGCCCGGCACCGGCGCGTACCGGCTGGAGTGCAACCCGGGGAGCTGGCCGCCGTGTTCGCCCGCACGAATTGCCTCGGGGTCGCTGGTGCCGAGGCGGAACATGCAGATCGGAATGCGCGGGTCCGCCAGCCCGTAGGCGGCGAAGTCCTCCCCGACCATCTCCGGCTTGAGGACGACCACGTTGGCTTCGCCGAGCGCCTGGCGCAGAGCGGCCGCTAGACGCCGGGTGAGAGCAGGATCGTTGTAGAGCGCGGGGGTGAAGCCCTCGGCGAGCTTGACCGTCGGCATCCGGTCGGCCGGCACACCCGCGCTCTCGGCAACGCCGCGGGCGATGCGCTCGATCTCCTCAATGATCTGCCGCCGCACCTCGGGCGCGTACGAGCGGACGGTGAGCTGGAGGCGCACCTCGTCCGGGATGATGTTGTAGGCGGTCCCGCCGTGGATCGAGCCGACCGTCACCACCGCCGGATCCACCGGGTCGATGCGCCGGCTCACGATGGTCTGGAGAGCGTTCACGAACTGCGCCGCCATCACCACGGGGTCCTTGGTCTTGCTGGGGCTCGCCCCGTGGCCGCCCAGCCCCCGGATCGTGACGTCTACCGAGTCGACGTTGGCGAACGCGTACCCTTCGACGACGCCCACCTGGCCCGCGGCCAGCGAGGGCGTCACGTGCTCCGCCACGCAGAAGTCGGGGCGCGGAAATCGCGTAAACAAACCGTCGTCGAGCATCCCTTTCGCGCCCAGGCCCCGCTCCTCAGCGGGCTGGCCGATCATCACCAGGGTGCCGTGCCAGCGGTCGCGGACGGCGGCCAGCACGCGAGCGGTGCCCAGGAAAACCGTCATGTGGGCGTCGTGCCCGCAGGCGTGCATCACTCCCACCTCGCGGCCCTGCTCGTCCCTGGCCCTGACCGTGCTCGCGTACGGCAGCCCGGTGCCCTCGGTGACGGGAAGCGCGTCCATGTCGGTGCGGACGAGCACCACTGGCCCGGCCCCGTTGCGCAGAACCCCGACCACGCCGTAGCCGCCTACACGCTGGGTCACCGCGAAGCCGAGCCGGGAGAGCTCCTCTGCGATCCCGGCGGAGGTTCGCTCCTCCCGGAGGGAGAGCTCCGGGTTGGCGTGGAGTTGCTCGTACAGTTGCAGGAGGTCGGGGAATTCCTGGGCAACCAGCGCGGGCACCGCGCCGGCTGAGGCACTCCCGGGTTGCGCCGGAGCGCTCGCCGGGGCGACGGTGAGAACAGCCGCCAGGACAACCGCGCGGAGAACAATGCGTGTCTGCTTCGAAGGGTTGGTCATCCTCATGGCGTGCACCGACTCCTCTCGGGGAGGACACCCCCGGCTGCTCACGCGCTCTCCGGGTGCCGGGGGTCTGCGCCGGAGGGTAGCACAGCGCCTTCCTGCGCCGGATCGCTCAGCCGGCGGTGAAGCGGAGGTCAAACCCCACGCGCGGTGGCTCGTGGGCGGGGTCGCACCGGTACCGGGTGAAGTCCGTCTCCCCCTCCTCGCGCAGAAAATCCTCGTCGATCAGCGCGTGCCCGGTGAAGCTCGCCGGGGGTTTCGCGAAGATCTTGATGGTCGCGTCGGCCAGTATCTCGGGCTTGCGCCAGACGGAGGGGTTCCCGAGGGAGAAGTTGATGGTGGCGTAGCTCTCGATCAGCGTCGCGGGCCACAGGGCGTTGCACGCCACGTTGTGGCCGGCGAGCTCGCCGGCCAGGCCGTGGGCGATGAGCGTCATGCCGAACTTGCTCACGGCGTACCCGATCTTGCCCGCGGCGGCGGCAGGGTCCACCGGCGGGGACATCATCAGGATGTGGCCGTAGTCCTGCGCCAGCATCGCCGGCAGGACCTCGTGCGTGCAGGCGAAGGCGCCGCGCACGTTGACGCCCAATACCCGATCGAAGCGGGAGAGCGGGGTCTCCGCCAGCGTTTGCCAGAACAACGCGCCCGCGTTGTTGACGAGGAAGTCGATGCGCCCGAAGCGCTCGAGGGTCGCCCCCACGGCGGCAGTCACGGCCTGCTCGTCGCGCACGTCCACTGGGAGAGGCAAAGCCCTCCTCCCGAGAGCCTCCACCTCCGCCGCGGTGGTGTGAATGGTCCCCGGGAGCCTGGGGTTCGGCTCAACGGTCTTGGCGGCGATCGCGATGTCGGCGCCCTCCCGCGCCAGCGCGAGCGCGATGCAGCGGCCCACGCCGCGGGAGGCCCCGGTGATGAACGCCACCTTTCCCGCGAATCGCACGAGCCGAGCATACACGACGGACTGGATCCGAGGGCGGGTGAGTTCGCCGCAAACCTCGCGGACACCTCGTTGTCCCGGCACCTTGCAGAGGATTGGGCCTATAATCGGCGTATGTTCGGCGGTACGAGCAGCCCGAGCGGCCTTGGGGTAGCGGCCCGGGGTCAGGGGTAGCCCTCTCATGGGCGCGACCTCCGGCCACACCCGACGCCTCGTGCGGATCAAGCGGGAGATGCTCCGCGACGCGGTGCTGGAGAACCTGGCAACCATCGAGGGAATCCTTGCCCGCCCGAGGCAGCGCACGTCGAAGAACTCCTGGCTGGGCTGGGCCCTTCTCGCTGCGGTGGCACTCACCCTCGTCGGAACCCTGAAGCCCACCTCGGCGGGGCGAGGGAAACCCCAGCCGGAGGAGTTCGTGGGTGCCGGGGTCGTCCCGCCACCGGATGGCAGCGAGGCCTACCGTGAGACCGTGCCCGGCCTTGCCGCCCCCCGTGCCATCGACCCCGCGCTATTCCGGCTGACCGTCAAGCGGGTCGTGATCGACCCGGGGCATGGCGGCAGCGACCCTGGCGCAATGATGCGCGGATTGCGCGAGAAGGAGATCACCTTCGATATCGCGCGCCGTGTTGCCGCACTGTTGCGGGCAGGAGGTTTCGACGTCGTGATGACGCGCGAGGGGGACGAGACCCTGACGCTCCAGCAGCGCGTTCATGCCGCCAACGCCGCGAGCGGCGACGTGTTCCTGTCGATTCACGTCAACTCCATCCCGGAGCCCATGCGGCGCGGAGTGGAAACCTACGTCCTCGGCCCCACCAGCGACCCGCGGGTCGAGAGGCTCGCCGGGGCCGAGAACTCCGGCTCCGGATACTCGCTTTCTGACTTTCGCAGGCTCCTGGAAGGTGTCTACGTGGACGTTCGGCACGACGAGTCGCGCCGATTCGCCCAGGCGGTTCAGGGGAGGATGTTCGCCGCTCTGCGCCGCATCAACCCGGAGCTCGAGAATCGCAGCGTGAAGAAGGCACCGTTCGTCGTGCTGGTCGGGACCGAAATGCCGGGCGTGCTGACCGAGGTCTCGTGCATGTCCAACGAGGAGGATGCGCGGCTGCTCAGGCAGAGCGAGTACCGCCAGGACATTGCCGAGGCCCTCGCGGGTGGCGTGCGTGCCTACGCTGCCGCCCGCGGCCGGGGCGCAGCGGTGGCGCAGGGTGGCACGGGGGGTATGTGAACCAATCGAAAGGCTGGGCACGATCGTGACGAAAGAGAAAAACAGCGTTCTCCACCTGGGGATCGATCTCGGAACATCGCGCAGCTCGGTCTCGGCCTCCAACGGCGAGCGGCATGTGGTCGAGAGCTACATCGGATGGCCGGTGGATATGGTGGCCCGCAAGCTGGTCAAGAAGCCCGTGATGTTCGGCCACGAGGCCCTGGAGAACCGTCCGATGCTGGACCTCCACCGGCCTCTCGAGCGCGGATTGATCAAGGAGGGCTCCGAGAAGGACGAGCTCGCGGTCCGGGAGCTGATTCGCCACCTGATCTCGCTCACCAAACCGCACGATGGCCAGAGGGTGCTCGCGGTGGTCGGTGTGCCGGCGGAGGCATTGCGGGTCTCGCGCCAGCACCTTCGCAACGCCGTCAAGGGAGTGGCCGATTCGCTCATGATTGTCTCGGAGCCGTTCGCGGTGGCCTACGGGATGGACGCACTGCTTCACACCATGATCATCGACATCGGCGCCGGCACCACCGATTTCTGCGTGATGAAGGGCCGCTATCCGACCGATGACGACCAGCGGACGCTCACCAATGCGGGGGACTCGGTGGACGAGCAGTTGGCGATCATGATCAGGACACGCATCCCGGAGGCGCAGTTCTCGATCCACATGGTGCGGGGATGGAAGGAGAAGGCGAGCTTCGTTGGCGAGCCCGACGGCGTGGTGGAGGTGACCGTTCCCGTCGGCGGGAAACCGACCAACATCGACATCACGTCCGAGCTGCGGCGGGCGTGCGAGAGCCTGCTCCCGCCCATCGTCGAGACCATGCTCGACCTGATCTCACGGGTTGACCCCGAGTATCAGGAGACGGTGCGCCACAACATCATCCTGGCCGGTGGCGGGTCGCAGATACCCCGGCTTCCGCAGGCGATAGAGGCGGCGCTTACAGACGTGGGCGGTGGACGCGTCACGCCGGTGAAGGATCCGCTGTTTGCGGGCTCCAACGGAAGCCTGTCCATCGCCCTCGACGCTCCCGAGTCGGACTGGGAGAAACTGCCCGGATGAGTGTGTCGAACGAGGAACGGAGGCGGGGGACCCCATGAACATCGGCGGCTCAAAGGCTGCTCTCGTCTCGGAGGTCCTCGACCGCCTGCTCGACGAGTTCGGGGGCGAGTCCGCCCGGCGTTCGGTTCTGTTCCAGGCGGCGCTGCAGGTGTGCGCTGACGAGTCGAGGCGCGTCAAGCTGGGTGAGCCGCCGGCACCGCTCGAGGTCCTGGCGGAGCGGGCCCGGGCGGTGCTCAACGCACCCCAGGGGCAAGCTCGTCCGGACATGGCCCCCGCGGCCGCCGCCCCGATGGCGCCCCTGGTCCAGGCCGAGTTCCCCCCCATGCCCGAGGAAGAGCCCGCCGCGCCGGACTCGCAGCCCGAGCGGCTCGTCGGCGGGGTGCCGGACTTCTTCGTGGACGAGAGCATGGACGGTGAGGTTCCCCAGGGGTATCGTCGCCTCCCCATCCCTCTTCTTCTCGGTGTGCTCGCTCTCCTGGCCGTGGCGGCGGGCACCTACTTCGTCTACTCGCACTACGAGCTCGGGGGCAGCGAGCCGGCCTCGCCCCGCATCGCCGAGTCGTACCCACCCCCGAAAAACACCCCGGCACAGACTCAACCCACGACCGGGATCCCTCAAGAGGCGCCGGCC
>JALHTD010000441.1 GCA_022865555.1 Thermoanaerobaculaceae bacterium
CATGCCGGTCCACAAGCTGATCCACGGCAAGCCGGTGATCAACGTTCCGGGGTGCCCTCCCATCGGTGAGGTCATGACGGGCGTGATCACCTACATCCTCACCTTCGGCCGCCTCCCCGAGCTCGACCGCATCGGCCGTCCAAAGATGTTCTACGGCCAGCGCCTGCACGATAAGTGCTACCGCCGGTCATTCTTCGACGCCGGCCAGTTCGTGGAGGCGTGGGACGACGAGGGCGCGAGGAAGGGGTGGTGCCTCTACAAGATGGGCTGCCGCGGCCCCAGCACCTACAACTCCTGCGCCACCTTCAAGTGGAACAATGGCGTCTCCTGGCCGATCGGCTCCGGGCACGGCTGCATCGGCTGCAGCGAGGCGAACTTCTGGGACAACGGTCCCTTCTACCAGCGTCTCTCGGCTGTACCGCTGCCCGGGGTGGAGTCGACCCCAGACCAGATCGGCAAGGTCGCCGCCATCGCGGCCGGCGTCGGTGTGGCGGCCCACTTCGGTTCGTTCCTGGTCCGTCGGGCGCTGGACAAGAACAAGGCTGGTGGTGAACGCCAGAGCTCTGGCGAGCACGAGTAAGGGGGGAGCCATGAGCACACAGCGTGTAGTCGTTGACCCGATCACCCGAATCGAGGGCCACCTCCGTATCGAGGCGATGCTCGATGAGCGCGGGGTCATCAAAGACGCCATGTCGACCGGCACGATGTGGCGGGGGATCGAGATCATCCTTCAGGGCCGCGACCCCCGCGACGCGTGGGCGTTCACCGAGCGCATCTGCGGCGTCTGCACCACGGTGCACGCCCTCGCCTCGGTTCGTGCGGTCGAGAACGCCCTCGGCATCAAGGTGCCTGACAACGCCGAGATCATCCGCAACATCATGTTCCTGACCCAGTACGTGCAGGACCACGTCATCCACTTCTACCACCTGCACGCGCTTGACTGGGTTGACGTCGTCTCGGCGCTCAAGGCAGATCCGGCCGCCACGGCGGCTCTCGCCCAGAAGGTCTCGCCGAGCTGGCCCCTGTCCTCGACGGGTTACTTCTCGGACGTGGCCTCGACCCTCAAGAAGTTCGTCGAGTCGGGACAGCTCGGCCTCTTCCAGAACGCTTACTGGGGCCACCCCGCCTACAAGCTGCCTCCGGAGGCCAACCTGATGGCCGTGGCGCACTACCTGGAGGCGCTCCGCTGGCAGAAGGAGATCATCAAGATCCACACGATCTTCGGAGGCAAGAACCCGCACCCGAACTACGTGGTGGGCGGGATGCCCTGCGCCATCGACCTCAACAGCGACAACGCCATCAACATCGAGCGGCTGAACCTCATCAGGGACCTCATCAACAACGCCATCACGATCATCGAACAGCTCTACCTGCCCGACCTGCTGACGATCGCCTCCTTCTACCTCGACTGGGCGGGGATCGGTGCAGGTCTCGGCAACTACATGTCCTACGGCGACGTGCCGCAGAACGGCATCGGGGACCCGAGCAAGTTCCGCTTCCCGCGCGGGATCATCCTGAACAAGAACCTCGCCGAGGTCCTGCCGGTGGACCCCACCGACGGGCAGCAGATCGCCGAGGAGATCGCCCACTCCTGGTACGACTACCCGGATGGGAAGGCGGCCCTCCACCCGTTCGACGGCGTCACCCAGCCGCACTACACGGGACCCAAGCCGCCCTACGAGAACCTCGACGAGAACGGCAAGTACTCCTGGGTGAAAGCACCACGGTGGAAGGGGAACGCCATGGAGGTGGGACCGCTGGCTCGGGTGCTGATCGGATACGCCAGCGGCCGGCCGGACTTCAAGGAGGTCGTGACCGAGGCGCTGGGGCGGCTCAACGCGCCCCCCGCCGCGCTCTTCTCCACGCTTGGCAGGACCGCCGCCCGCGGTCTCGAGTCCCGCCTCGCCGTGTACTGGCTGAAGGAGGAGTACGAGCACCTGGTGGCCAACCTCCGTGCGGGGATCAACGTCACCGCCGATACGTCCAAGTGGGACCCCGAGACTTGGCCGGCGGAGGCCAAGGGTTGCGGCTTCACTGAGGCACCGCGCGGGTCGCTCGGCCACTGGGTGCACATCAAGAACGGCAAGATCGCGGATTACCAGGTAGTCGTGCCGTCAACATGGAACGCGTCGCCGAAGGACGGGAAGGGTCAGCATGGCGCGTACGAGGCCGCACTGCTGGGCACGCCGATGGCGGACCCCAAGCAGCCGGTCGAGATCCTTCGCACCATCCACTCCTTCGATCCGTGCCTGGCATGCGCAACACACGTACTCGGACCAGACGGGCGCACCCTGGCAACGGTGAAGGTGCGCTAGGAGGCGGGCCATGGCAACCAGGGTCCAACCGATCGATGTGAACGACGTGGCAGCACGCCCGCATCGCTACTATCGGCGCAAGTACGTGTGGCAGTGGCCGGTCCGCATCTTCCACTGGGTCAACGCGGCCTGTGTGTCTGTGCTGTTCCTGACCGGACTCTACATCGCAAGCCCGATCCTCGCCCCGGCCGGAGAGCCCTTCAACCACTTCGTGATGGCCCGTTTCAGGCAGATCCATTTTCTGTTCGCATTCATCTTCCTTGTCAATTTCCTGTGGCGGATCTACTGGTTCTGGATGGGCAACAACTACGCCCGCTCCGGCTTCCCCTTCGTGTGGCGCAAGAGCTGGTGGGGCGATCTCTTCCGCCAGTTGGGGGACTACCTGCGACTGAAGCCAGGCCACGTTCACCTGGGCCACAACGCGCTCGGCGGGCTCTCGTACACGATCTTCGTGATCGCCCTCGGGTGGGCACAGATCTTCACCGGCCTCGCCCTCTTCTCGGAGTCAGACCCGGCGGGGTTCTGGGGCCGGACGGTGGGGTGGGTGATCCCGCTCCTGGGCGGTTCGTTCCAGACGAGGATGTGGCACCACCTCTCTGCGTGGGGCTTTATCTGCTTTGCCATCCTCCACATCTATGTCGTGTTCTACGACGGCCAGCAGTACAAGAACGGTCTGATGGATGCCATCGTCTCCGGCGAGAAGTTCTACGCCGAGGGCCACGTCGACCATGACACCTGGCTTTCCTGAGGCCGGGCGACCGGCCCACCTTGCACACCGGGACCGGGGCGACACCGCCCCGGTCCTCGTTCTTGCCGTCGGCAACGTCCTCCTCGGGGACGACGGGGTCGGCCAGAGGCTGCTGGCCGAACTGAGCCCCCTGGCGGAACGCTGGGGCGGCGGCGTGGAGTTTCTGGACGGCGGCACGCAGGGGATGGCGCTGCTCGGCTTTCTGGTGGGGCGGTGTGCGGTCGTCTTCCTGGACGCGGTGGCGCTCGGGGCTGCCCCGGGCACGGTCCATCGCCTGCGCAATCAGGAGGTCCTCGCGGCCACGCCAGGGGCGGGGATGACCGCCCATGAGGCCAGCGCCGGCGAGCTGCTCCGTGCCGCGGCCCTGGTTGGAGAGCTTCCCCCTGAAATCGTGGTCATCGGGGTGGAGCCGGCCAGCCTCGAAACCGGCGTGGGTCTCTCACCTGCCGTGCAGGAAAGCGTTCCGGCCGCAGTGCGTGCCGCCACCGGGATCCTGGACGAGTTGGTCTCGGAGCTGGGGGACTGGAGCACCCTGGCATGACCCTACTCAGACCTGTCTGAGCGGCGCTTCGCCTACTCACCGACGCAGGCGGCGGAGTGGGCCAAATGTTCACGTGGCATCTGCTCACCAATGAGGTTGGTCACGGCTTGGATGTGTTTGCCGTCTTCTACGCTCGCCTCGGAGAGCGTACTGCCCAATGCCGGGAGCCAGCAGGCCTGCTCGATTCCGTGCAGAATGTGGCGACCACGGACCTTGAGACCCGGGTCCTGATGGCGCGCGGGATAGACATCAGCGAAACGAGGGGGCCGGGGATGGCGAGCGAGTCGGACGTCTCGTGGACATCGGGTGTGCCGCCGATGAGACCTTCCCGCGCGTCCTGACGTACTGCGTGCGTCCCGGTCTCCCGGCACCGGTGACGCTTGCGGTGCCCACACCCGCCTTTGCGGAGATACCCTGCGAGACGCTCCGGCTCGCTCAAAAAAAGACTCTAGTCAATCTTGAGATTCAAGAAAGACTACTCGCATTGGTGGCGTTTCTCCGGTTTGACAGGCCTCGTGTATAAGGTTAGCTTGTGTCGTCTTAATTTGCATTTACGAGGAACAAGCACAAGCGAGGGGGTCGCGATGAAAAGTTGGGAACGTACCGACGCACGTTCAAAGCTTTTTGAGGACCGGGGCCTGGACCGCAGGGACTTCATCCGCGTCTGCACGCTGGCCGCCGCGGCCGTCGGCCTGCCTGCCTCGGTCGGCGTGAAGTGGGCGGACGCTGCGGCGAAGGGGCTGAAACCCTCGGTGATCTGGCTGCACTTCCAGGAGTGCACCGGGTGCACTGAGTCGCTCCTGCGAACGTCGCACCCGGGGCTCGCCGAGCTGATCCTCGACCTGATCTCGCTCGACTACTGCGAGACGCTGCAAGCGGCGGCCGGGTACCAGGCGGAGGCGGCGCTCAAGAGCGCGATGGAGGCCAATGCCGGCAAGTTCGTGTGCATCGTCGAGGGCGCCATCCCGACCAAGGACAACGGCATCTACTGCAAGATCGCCGGTCGCACCGCCCTCGAGATCTTGACCGACGTGGCCGACAAGGCGGGGGCCATCATCGCGATCGGCTCGTGCGCATCGTGGGGCGGCATCCCGTCGGCCGACCCCAACCTGACCGGCGCCAAGGGTGCACCGCAGGTTCTGCCCGGCAAGACCGTGGTGACGATTCCCGGTTGCCCGGCGAACCCATACAACCTGCTCGGCACGGTGCTGCAGTACGCGACGTTCGGCACACTGCCCGCCCTCGACGACCTCGCGCGCCCGCGCTTTGCGTACGGGCGTGTCATCCACGAAGACTGCCCGCGGCGGCCGCACTTCGATGCGGGTCGCTTCGTGCAGCAGTACGGCGACGAGGGGCATCGCAACGGCTGGTGCCTTTTCAAGATGGGGTGCAAGGGGCCGGCGACGCACGCGAACTGCTCGCTCAAGAACTTCTGCGAGGTCGATGGTGCGTGGCCGATCGGTACCGGCCACCCGTGCGTCGGCTGCACCGAGCAGGCCATCCTGTGGCGCATGCCGATGCATGCAACGGTTGACATCCAGCGGCCGACGCCGCCCGACACCTACCCACCGATCAAGGCAGAGCAGGGTCACATCAGCGCCGTAGCGGCCGGTCTCGCCGGGGTGGTCGGCGTGGCGCTCGCGGGTGCGGGCTGGATGGCGGCCAAAAAGGTCGGCGGCGGCAGCGAGGACAAGGGCACCGGCCCGGACAAGGGGGCGTGACATGCCGCTCGACCGACGCGTGCTGCTCAAGTCCCTCGCCTTGGGAGGCGTTGCGGCCACCGCAGGCGCCGCTCCGGCCGTAGCGCGGGGGCGCAAGATGGCGCCGCCCAGCGCAATGGGGATGCTCTACGACGCCACCATGTGCATCGGATGCAAGGCCTGCGTCGTCGCATGCAAGCAGGCCAACGACATGCCCGTGGACCCGGGCCCGTGGGGGGAGTCGAACCTCTACGACGCACCGGTCGATCTCGACGGCAAGACGAAGAACATCATCAAGCTCTACCGCGAGGGAGAAAAGACCTCGTACATGAAACAGCAGTGCATGCACTGCATCGACCCGGCGTGCGCGAGCGCGTGCATGCTCAAAGCGCTGGACAAGGACGAGGTCACCGGAGTCGTCGCCTACGATCCGGCGTACTGCGTCGGCTGCCGCTACTGCCAGTTGGCCTGCCCGTTCAACGTCCCGAAGTTCGAGTTCAGCAAGGCGGCCCCGAAGATCGTGAAGTGTGAGCTTTGCCGTCATCGCGTCAAGGATGCGGCGGCCAAGGATACCGACGGGTTCACACGCTATCCGAAGGACCAGGGACCGGCGTGCTGTGAGGTCTGTCCCCGCGAGGCCGTGATCTACGGCACGCGCGATGAACTGCTCGCCGAGGCCAAGCGCAGAATCGCCGCTTTTCCCGGCAGGTACTTCGAGGACCGGGTCTACGGTGAGTTCGACGCGGGAGGTACGCAGGTGCTGTACCTCGCGCACGTACCGTTCGACAAGCTTGGTCTGCCGAAGATCGGCAACGAGCCAGTCTCACAGACCGCGTACGCGGTACAGGAGGGGATCTACTACAACCTTCCCTTCCTTGCCCCAGTTGGTCTGTACGCGGTCCTCGCTGCGGTCGCCTACCGAAACCGGCGTGCGGAGGCGGTGGGCACCGGTGAGAAGGAGCCGAAATCATGAGCGCGCACACCGACTTTCACGCGCCGGTGGGCGGACGGTTGATGACCCGCCCCTTCATGGTGCTCCTGGCGATTGCCGGCATCGGTGCTCTCGTTGCAATGTACCGTTTCGTCAACGGGATCGGCAGCGTGAGCAACCTTTCCAACGGCTACCCGTGGGGCGTCTGGATCGCCTTCGACGTGGTCATCGGGACGGCGATCGGCTGCGGAGGGTACGCCGTGGGCCTCCTCGTCTACATCCTGAACCGCGGAAAGTACCACCCGCTGGTCCGGCCGGCGGTCCTCACGAGCCTGCTCGGGTACGGCCTTGCCGTGATCGCGGTCGTCATCGACCTCGGCCGGTACTGGAGCCTCTGGAAGGTCCCGATCTTCGTATGGCGGTGGTCCCACTC
>JALHTD010000442.1 GCA_022865555.1 Thermoanaerobaculaceae bacterium
ACAGTTCCTCGAACCCCGCGTACGGGCGCTCGCTCACGTCCTCGACACCGGAAACCCGGAGGACGCGCATCCCGTCGGCGCGCTCCGCGGCGGCGTCGAGCAGCGCTGTCTTCCCGACCCCGGTTTCACCGCAGATCACAATCGCGCCGCTGCGGCCGGCCCGGGCCTCGTCGAGCAACCGGCCGATGCGCTCCTGCTCACGGGCACGACCAAGGAGCCCCTCATCCGAGACCGTGGCCGTTCCCGCGCCGCTCGCAGCCGAGGCCGGGCGCCCGTGGGCGAGGGCATTCTCCAGCCAGCGGCGGAACAGCTGACGGGCGGTCTGCTGGAGCAGCGGCATCGAGCGCGCGTACTCCGCCAGGAAGCCTGCGAGGGAGCCACGTCCGTAACGGGCCTCGAACGTCTCCCCGAGCGACGCGTCCAACCAGTCGCGAACGTCGTCGAGCGAGGGCTCCAGATGGCACTGGATCGCATACGCGGTCCGCCCGACATGGAACGCCTGGTTTTCGTAGCGGGAGGAGCGGGCGAGGCGCACTGCGCCCTCGGGCAAGTCGAATGTGTCGGAGTGCCACTCGAACACCTCGACGTCGGGCGGGAAGGCCCTGAAGACCGGGTCGCGGCGGGCGGCCTCGCAGAGGAAGATCGGATTGACGCCCAGCTCGGGCTCCGGCCCGCGGAACACGCGCGAGCCGAGCGCGGACGCCAGCAGCTGGGATCCCAAGCAAACGCCGAAGTACGGACATCCCGTCGTGACGGCCTCGCGGATCGCCCGCTTCTCCGCCACGAGCCACGGGTACGCGTCCTCCTCGTAGACGCTCATCTCCCCTCCCATGACCACGAGCAGGTCGTACTCGCGCCAGTCGGGAAGCGCTTCACCGAGGTCGAGACGAACACGATCGACCTCGATTCCGCGGCCGAGAAGCACGTCACCGTAGACGCCCACGGGATTCGAATGGAGATGCTCGAGCGCCAATGCCCGCATGGGTGGTTGAGCCCCGCCCGTCGCCTCAGAGCTTAGTGGGGGGAACCACAGGCTCCCCCACGAGCCGCTCTTCTAGTAGGGCAGAATGACGTGCAGCACCACAGATTTCGCGGAAGAACTGGCCAAATAGCACGCCAGCTGCGCCCCTAAGCTATTCTCAATCCGTTATCGAAAACACTTGCCTAACCCCGCCAACAACCCAACCCAAGTAATCGGCGATGCACTTATCAATTATACCCTGCTGGAGACGGTATTTGTCCGCCAAGCGCTCATAAGTGTTCCAGCGCATCCACTTGGGCCTGGGCGGTAAGTCCCAATGACGCGGATTGAGGTCGCCGATCGAGCGCGATTTAACTTTCTCCCTGGCGGTGATGGCACGGTCGAACCGCGACTCGAATTGCGTCGAGTAGGCTACCTGCTTACCCCACGCTCGGCGGCTGCAGAAGCGACTCGCGCCGGGCGGTAAGCGCCTCCGGCAGGTGCTCGTCCACGCGAAGAGCGTACGGCGCGCGCGGCTCAGTCCACTGAGGCGAGTCGCTGCCGGGCCACCTCGCGCAGGTGACCGTCGCTGGTGGTGCCCTCGATCACGACCTCGGCGCCCCGCCCGCGGTGTTCCAGGGTGGCGATCGCGTTGCCGAAGTACGGCCCGGCCAGCTTCTCCCAGCGCACGGTGGGCCGGCGCACCCCGGCGGAGCGCGCGAGGGCCCGGGTGGCCGAGGCCGGCCCGGGGTTCCAGCCCAGCTTCGCCAGCTGGCGCATGGCGGTCGGCGCCTGGTTGTGGATCGGCGAGCAGGTGAGCTGGTGCACCGGCGTGCGCACCGCCGGGTCGTCGAACCGGGCCCGGGCCACGTACGAGTGGTGCACGTCCCCGGAGAGCACGCT
>JALHTD010000040.1 GCA_022865555.1 Thermoanaerobaculaceae bacterium
CGTGAACGTGTCGCGCCAGGCCCCGAACCCCGCCGCCAGGTAGTCGAGCACGAAGCCGAGGCCCATCGAGCCGAGCAGCACGCCGGCGGCGCGCCCGCCTTTCTCGCCGGTGACCAGGATCTCGGTAGTGGCGGTGGCCTCCGGGAACGGCAGCTTGCCGTGCATCTCGGCCACAAAGTAGCGGCGGAACGGGATCAGGAACACCACCCCCAGCATCGCGCCCAGGAACGGGACCAGGAAGATCTGCGAAAACCCCGAGCGCCCCTCCAGGCCCAGCACGAAGATCGCGGGCATCACGAACACCGAGCCGCCCACCACGATGCCGGCGGTCGCGCCGAGGGTCGCAATCTGGAGGTTTTCCAGCAGGGTGCTCGGGCGCCGGCCGCTCGCCGAGACCAGCGCGGAGAAGCCCACGGCCAGGATCGCGATCGGGATCGCGGTCTCGATCCCCTGCCCGAGCTTGAGCGCGATGTAGGTGGCGGCTGCGGAGAACAGCACCGTCATCGCGAGGCCGAACACGACCGAGCGCCAGGTGACCTCGGGCACGACCTGCTCCGGCCCGATCAGCGGCTGGTACGTCTCGCCGGCCGCAAGCGGCCGGTACGCGTTCTCTGGCAGACCCTGGATGGGCTGTACCGAGGGTGTCTCGTCCATGACCGCGGATTCTACAGCCCCGCCGCCCTCCACGCTGACGTAGAATCCCCGGGCCATGGCAGACCTCCTGGAGGCCCTCGTGCAGATCAAGGCGCTGGCGGAGACCCCTCCCCGCGTAGCGCAGATGCTGCGCACCGCTGCCCCCGAGGCCTGGGTACGACGCCCCTTTCCGGGGGTCTGGGCACCCGTGGAGGTTCTCGCCCACCTCGCAGACGCCGAGTTGGTTTTCGGCCTCCGTTTTCGCCTCGTGCTGACGAGCGAGCGCCCAGCCCTGCCGCGTTTCGACCAGGGCGCGCTCGTGGTCCGCGCACGCTACCTCGACTGGCCTCCCGAGCTCGCGCTGGAGCGCTTCCGCACCCGCAGAGCCGAGACGCTCGAGCTGCTCTCGAGCTGCTCCGCAGTGGAGCTGGAACGGGTCGGAGTGCACCCGCTGCGCGGCGAGGTGAGCGTGGCCGACCTGGTGGCGTTGGCCCTCGCACACGACACCGACCACGTGGGGCAGATACGAGAGCGACTGGAATTCCAAGATTCCGCGCGTCGTGACGAAGGGGAGCCGTGATGAGCAAGGTCAGCCTGGTGCGGGACTTCTCGCGCACGTTCTGGGTCGCCAACGTGATGGAGCTTTTCGAGCGCGCGGCCTACTACGGCCTCAACTCCGTGCTGGCGGTCTATCTGACCAACAGCATCGCGGCGGGCGGCCTCGGCGCCTCCGAGCAGTCCGTCGGGTTTCTGCAGGGGATCGTCTACGCCGCAACCTATGTGCTGCCGATACTGGGCGGTGCCCTCGCCGATCGCTACGGCTACCGGCGCATGCTGCTCGTGGCGTTCTCGCTGCTTGCCACCGGGTACTTCGCCGCCGGCTACATGTCGGTCTACGCGCTCGTGTTCCTCGCCCTGCTGGTGATGGCGACCGGCGCCGGGCTGTTCAAGCCGATCATCTCGGGGACGATCGCGCGCAGCACCGACGAGCGCACCTCGTCGGTCGGGTTCGGCATCTACTACTGGATGATCAACCTGGGGGCGTTCCTCGCACCGCTTGTGGTCAGCGTGTTAAAGGGGTTCTCCTGGCAGTACGTGTTCACCGCCTCGGCCGCCTACACGGGGCTCATGCTGGTGCCGGCGGCGTTCCTCTATCGTGACCCGCCGCGACCGGAGAGCACGAAGAGGCTCAAGGACGTGCTCGTGGAGGCCGCCGAGGTGCTGGGTGACGCACGGTTCATGCTGATGATCGTGGTGTACTCGGGTTTCTGGATCCTGTACTTCCAGAACTTCGGGTCGGTGCTGTGGTACCTCCGCGACTTCGTCGACCGCGCGCCGGTGAGCGCGGCCGTCACCTCGCTTCTCTCATCGGTCGGCCTGCCGTGGAAGTTCACGTTCGACGCCGAGCATGTGACCGTGATCAACGCCGGCATGATCATCCTTCTCCAGGTGTGGGTCTCGCGCGCCGTCAAGGAGCGCCCGGCGCTGCCGGTGATGGTGACCGGCATGGCGCTCGGGGCGGTCGGTTTTGCGTGCCTCGCGGCTTCCCGCAACCCCTGGGTGCTGGTGACCGGGATCGCGGTGTTCTCGCTCGGGGAGATGACCGCCCACCCCAAGTACTACAGCTTCGTGGGTCTGGCCGCACCCGCTGACCGCAAGGCGGTGTACATGGGGTACGCGTTCCTCTACGGCGTCTTCGGCTCGCTGCTGGGCTCCAACCTGGGGGCGTTCCTGTATGAGCGCATGCTCAAGCCTGCCCTGGGAACGCCGAGGGCGGGGGCGCAGGCGCGGCTCTTCTGGCTGCTGTTCGCGGTTCTGGACGTGGTGGCCGCGGCCGGCCTCGTGGTGTTCGCCCGTCGCTTCGGAGAGGATACCGCCGAGACCCGGCAGAGGGCCGCCCGGGTGATGACCGGCGTCTACGCGCTTATCGGGCTTCTGGGCGTGGCGTTTCTGATCGCCGCGGTCACGACGTCGCCCGTCCAGTACAAGACCGCCGTGCAGGCTGCGATCTTCCTATTGCTGGGCGGCGGCGGCCTCGCGATCAACCGCGCCGCGCGATCGTAGACCCGCACTACGGCCCCGACCCAGGCCCCTGAACTAGAAGACGCTCCTGGCCCCAGCGTTGACCACCGCCGTGAGCCTTGCCTGCGGCGCCGTCGGGTGAGCTCGCCCACGCCCGCTGCGCCCGTACAGCGCGCCGGGCACCGCCTGCGTGCCCTCCGACTCCTGGCCTTGCTCGAAGCTCAGGAACACCGCCACCGAGTAGCGCCCGGTGGTGGGCAGCGGGGCATCGAAATCCTCGGGGATCGACTTCTCCGGCATCTCGCCGAGGAGCAGGACACCGTCGGCCCCGAGCCTCTCGGCGAGCGCCGCCAACCGATCGAGCTCGGAAGGTTCCGCCTTCTTGAGAGGGACGACCAGCGGTTGAACGGCCAGTATCGTGTAGTCGTCCTCCGGATCCACCAGGTAGAACTCCACGTCGTGCACCGTCGTCGCCGCCGGGCCTGCCTCTGAGGGCCACACCCCGAGGGGCAACGCGGCGGCCACGGCGAGCAGGGTGGCGGCTATCACGGGACCTCCTTTCTCACCGCTCCGGGACGAGCCGCTCCAGCCCGCCCAGGTACGGCCGCAAAGCCTCGGGCACCGTCACGGTCCCGTCGGCGTGCTGGTAGTTCTCCAGGATCGCGATGAGGGTGCGCCCCACCGCGAGGCCTGAGCCGTTGAGAGTGTGGAGAAAGCGCGCCCTGCCGCCAGCCGCAGGCCGGTACTTGATGTCCGCGCGCCGGGCCTGGAAGTCCTCGCAGTTGGAGCAGGAGGAGATCTCCCGGTAGCACTGCTGTCCCGGCAGCCACACCTCGAGGTCGTGAGTCTTGGCGGCGGCGAACCCAATGTCGCCGGTCGAGAGCGTGACCACCCGGTAGGGAATCCCCAGCCGC
>JALHTD010000443.1 GCA_022865555.1 Thermoanaerobaculaceae bacterium
AAGGACGATCTGGGCTCCCTGGGCGAGAGCGGCCGCCACGGGCCGGGCGCCGAGGTAGGCATTGGCCGAAAGTACCTTGTGCCTCACCTCGCACAGTCGCTTTCCCGTCTCCATGTGCTCGAGGTGGTGCCCGGCCCCGCACAGCTCGCCGATTCTGGGGAGCAGGTCGTCGCCCTCGATCACACCCACCTTCAGCCCCGAGATGCCGAGCTCCCGTGCGACCCGGAAAACCTCCTCCCGGCAGGCGGTCGGGTTGAGGCCGCCGGCGTTTGTGACCACCTTCACGCCCCGTTCGGCGATCACGGGGAGTGCTCGGCGCAGGAGTGCGATGAAGTCGGCCGCGTAGCCCTTGTGAGGGTCGCGCAGCCGCTGCCGCATCATGATCGAGAGCGTCACCTCGGCCAGGTAGTCGAGGCCCAAATAGTCGAGCGGACCGCGCGCGAGTAGCTCGAGCGGCGCGTCGATGCTGTCCCCCCAGAACCCCTGCCCGTTGCCGATGCGAACCACCCGGCTCATGGTCCCCCCACGCCGTCAGTGTAGCCCCGGCCGCCTGCTGTCCCCTTGCAGGCGCCACCGACACGAGGTAAGGTCGAACGGCTGCCCGAACCCTGAGGGTTTGGGGCCACACCTGGCGAGGGGAGGCCAACATGAGCGTCGGCATCGTCGGCTATGGCGCCTACATCCCACGGCGCCGCATCCGCCTCGGGGAGATCGCGGCCGTCTGGGGCGCCGACGCCGCCACGTACGAACGCGGCCTGGAGCTGCACGAGAAGTCCGTCCCCGCCGCGGACGAGGACACGATCACGATGTCGGTCACCGCGTCACGCCGGGCGCTGGCGCGCGCGAGGATCGACCCGTCCTCCATCGGGGCCGTCTACGTGGGCTCGGAGTCGCACCCGTACGCCGTGAAGCCCTCGGGAACGGTCGTAGCCGAGGCCTTGGGCACGGGCCCGGCGGTGCATTGCGCCGACCTGGAGTTTGCCTGCAAGGCCGGGAGCGAGGGGATGTTCCTCGCGGCAGCGCTGGTCAAGTCCGGTGAGGTCCAGCACGCCCTCGCCGTCGGTGCGGACACCTCCCAGGGGGCTCCCGGAGACGCACTCGAGTACTCCGCAGCGGCAGGGGCGGCGGCGTTCATCTTTGGAAGCACGAACCTCGTGGCCACGATGGAGGCTCAGGTTTCGTACATGACCGACACACCCGATTTCTGGCGGCGCGAGTACATGCGCTACCCGCGCCACGCCGGCCGCTTCACCGGCGAGCCCGCATACTTCAAACACACCCTGGGAGCCACGCGCATGCTCCTCGAGAAGACCGGCCTGCAGCCGAAAGACTTCGCCTTTGCCGTCTTCCACCAGCCCAACGGCAAGTTCCCGATGCGCGCGGGCAAGCTGGCGGGCTTCCGCCGGGAGCAACTGGAGGCAGGGTGGCTCTCGCCCTGGCTCGGCAACACCTACTCCGGTGCCTCGCCCATCGGGCTGACGGCGATCCTCGACCAGGCCAGGGCGGGCGACCGCATCCTCATGGTTTCGTACGGCTCCGGTGCCGGTTCGGACGGCTTCGTGTGGGCCGTGACCGATCGCATCGACGAGGTGCGCGCTGCAGCGCCTGCCACCCGCGACCAGCTCGACAACGGGAAGCTGTACGTGAGCTACGGCACCTACGCCAAGATGCGCGGCAAGATCCGCATGGGCGAGTGAAGGGGGGAGACCATGCGCGACGTCGCAATCGTTGGGATCGGGCTCTCCAGGTGGGGCGAGGTGTGGGACGCCTCGCTCCGGACGTTATGGACCGAGGCGGCGTTGGCGGCCCTCGACGACGCCGGACTGGACCGCGTCGACTCCATCACGGTCGGCAGCATGACCCCGGGCCTGTTCGTCGGCCAGGAGCACCTGGGTCCCCTGCTGGCTGACGAGCTGGGCATGGCCGGGGTGCCTGCCACCCGGGTTGAGTCGGCCTGTGCATCCGGAGGCGTGGCCCTTAAGACCGGCTTTGCCGAGGTCGCGGCGGGGCTCGCGGACATCGTCCTGGTGACCGGCGTCGAGAAGATGACCGACGTCTCCGGCGACGAGTGCACGGCCGCGCTTGCCGCCGCCGCCGACGCGGAGCTGGAGGTCTTCTACGGCGCCACGTTCCCCGGCCTGTACGCGATGATGGCGCGCGCCCACATGGCCCGCTGGGGAACGACGCGCGAGCAGCTCGCGATGGTCGCCGTAAAGAACCACCGGCACGGCGCCCTCAACCCGCACGCCCAGTACCGCCAGGAGATCACGGTCAAGGACGTGATCGAATCCGCCATGGTCGCGGAGCCGCTGACCATCCTCGACTGCTCCCCAATCACCGACGGCGCCGCCGCGGTGGTGCTGGCCGAGTTGGGAGTGGCGCGCACGATCGCGAAGGGGCGCCCGATCGTACGGATCGCCGGCGTCGGCCAGGCCACCGACCGCATCGCCCTCCAGTCGCGCGCGGACCTGACGACGCTGCCGGCCACCACGCTCGCAGCCCAGCGCGCGTTCAAGATGGCCGGCAAGACCCCGAACGACATTCATCTCGCCGAGGTCCACGACTGCTTCACCATTGCAGAGATTCTGGTTGTCGAGGCGCTCGGGTTCTGCAAGCCGGGTCAAGGCGGTTGCCAGGCTTCCTCGGGCCGCACCGCACTCGGCGGGGAGATACCTGTCAACCCGTCCGGCGGCCTCAAATCCAAGGGCCACCCGGTGGGGGCCACTGGCGTGGCCCAGGCGGTCGAGATCACCACGCAGTTACGGGGCGTGGCCGGGAAGCGGCAGGTCGCCGGCGCCCGGGTCGGCCTGACCCAGAACATGGGAGGCACCGGGGCCTCCACCGTCGTCCACATCCTGGAGGTGGCGTCATGAGCCCGCTCAACCCGGCGCGCGTGGCCCGTGAGTTCCCTACCCGCTACCGCCTCGAGGCGGCGCGCTGCGACGGGTGCGGCGCGGTCTCGTTCCCACCGCGTGTCGTCTGCCCCGCCTGCCGCGGACGAAAGTTCGCGACTGTTTCCCTCGAGCCCGAGGGGAAGGTGCTGACCTGGACGGTGATCCACGTCGGCCCGTCGAGCCACAAGCACGAGGTCCCCTACGCGCTGGCGGTGGTGGAGCTGGCGGGCGGCGTGCGCATCACGTGCCAGATCGCCGACGTCGATCCCGCCCGGGTCGAGGCCGGGATGCCGGTGAGGCTCGAGTTCCGCCGCATCCAGGAGGACGGCGAAGCGGGCGTCATCGCGTACGGCCACAAGGCCGTGCCGGCGTAGAGGCAGGGCACAGGGCGCAGGGATTCAGGGCTCAGGAACAGAAGGGCCACTCTGCATGCTGATGGCGCCGCCCTACGTGCTGTCTTCCAACAGGTGGCGGAGGTAGCGCCAGCTCTGGACCTGGCGGTCGGTGAAGTGCTCCCGGAGGCCGAACAGCCAGCCTGCAGCGTCTTCCGGGGCGGGCTCGGTCACCTCCTCCAGCGGCAACCTGGACGCTCGCACGAGCCACCGCGCGCCGGGGGCCGAAATCCTGACCGCCGAGCGCGCAGGTCGGTGCTCCGGGCAGGTGAAGTGCCTGTCGGCCGGGTCGTAGATGCGCGCGCCTTCCGGCAGGTCCACCCCGCACACCCCGCAGCGGTCGAGCTCCGGGAACACACCTCCGAGCTTGAGAAACCAGAGCTCCGCGTAGTGCGCCACGCTCGCGGGCTCGTGCCCGTCGAGCAGGCAGCTGACGCAACGGTCCACCAGGCGGAACGCCGGCTCCACGCGCTGCCCGGGGGGGCAGTACAGGAGCGCCAGCTCGCAGACGACCTGCCCCGCCGCCCACGCGGGCGGATTCCCCGCCAGGGGGAACGCCGAGCGCACGACCTCGGCCTCGTCCAGGGTGGCAAGCTCCGCGCCGGCGCGCTCGAAGTAGGTCACGCGGATGTGCGCCAGCGGTTCCATGGCAGTGGCCTGCGAGGAGCGCAGGGTGCGGGCCCGTCGGGCGACGATCCTGACCTGCCCCGAGGCGCGGGTCAGCAGCACCACAACCAGGTCCCGCTCCCGGACCGGGTACCGGGTCAACACGAACGCCTCCTCACGCCGGCTCGGCATGGCGCGTGGCCGCCCCTCCCTCCCAGCCCGCCACCAGAGGCAGGATCGCCGGCGCCAGCACCGAGGTCCGCCACCGCCTCGCGAGACATGCGAACAGGTCCTCCTCGTGGCGGGGTCGGCGATCCACCACGAGCTCCAGCGCGGTCCGCGGCGCCAGCACCCCGGGGTCCAACGACAGCTCCTTGGCCACGCTATCCCGCACCGCCCTGGCCTGCCGGACCCGTGCCTCGCGTTCGCGATCGACGGGCACACGCTGCCGCCGTTCGCGGGCCGGCGCCGGTGGAGCTTGGGTGAGGGATCTCATGATCTCGTGGCCGTAGCGCCCGACGGTCGACTTCCCCACGCCGGGTACGATGGCGAGCGCGGCCAGGTCGGCGGGCGGGTCCGAGGCCAGCGCGAGCAGGGCGTCCGAGTGCAGGATCCGAAAGGGCGGGATGTCCCGTGCGGCAGCCTCCCTCTCCCGCCACGCGTGGAGCGCAGCCAGGCGGTCGCGCGCCTCGCCGACAAGTCTGCCAGCACCCTTGATGCGCTCGAAGGCGAGCGGGTCGGGGGCCGGCGGCTCCCAGCGCACCGCCTCGAGCGCAACGCACTCCTCCTCCCACCAGGCAAGCCGGCCCAGCGCAGCGAGGCGCTCGGCGAGCCGGCTGCGCAACATCTCCAGATGCGCGGTATCCCCGGCTGCGTAGGCGAGGAGCTCGGGAGGGAGCGGCCGCTTCCCCCAGTCGGCCCGCTGGTGCCTCTTGTCCAGAGCGACCCCGGCCTCGCGCTCGACCAGCGCCGCCAGGCCCGTCTGCCCCTCACCCAGGAGCTGCGCCGCCACCTGGGTGTCGCGCAACCGCACCACCCGCGCCCCGAGGTCCCGGTGCAGGACCCGGAGGTCGTAGTCGGCTCCGTGCAGGACTTTCTCCACACCGGCGTCCGCGAGAAGCTCCACGAAGGGTTGCAGGCTCTCGCGCCCCAGCGCCAGCGGGTCGATGATCGCGTGCTCCCCCGCAAAGGAGACCTGGATGAGGCAGAGCTTGTGGAAGTAGGAGTGGAAGGAATCCGACTCGGTGTCCAGGGCGACCACCCCCACCGCCGCCGCCCGTGCGCACACCCGCGCGACACCGCTAGGCTCATCGATCAGCTGGGGCTGCGGCGCCTGGGTCTCCGTCACCGGCGCGATGCTAGTCGGCGTGCCGGGGCGGCGCAAGCGGGGCAGCTGTTGGCCGGAAAACGGCTACACTGCCAGCGTGCCACGAGTCTCCTCGGGTTTGGGTCCCGCGCGTGGGAGTGTCGCTCCTCCCCTGCTCGGTAGCCACAACACGCGGGTGGCCCGTCTGCGAAGGCTCATCCGGCGGGAGGAGCCCGAACTGACGGTAGTGGACGGGCTCAAGCTGGTTGAGGACGTGGCCGCCTGCGGCGTCCCGATCGTGGAGCTCTTCACCGTCGAGGAGCACATCGAGCGGTTGCGCTCCCACCCCGCACTGCGCGACGTCCTGGACGGCGGCCGGGCCTTCCGGCTCGAACCGGCGACGATGGCGCACCTTGCGCCGACCCGGCAGACGCAGGGACTCCTTGCAGTCGTGGCTGTACCGGGCGGGCGCCTTCGGCCCGAGGGCGTGGCGCTCTACCTCGACCGGGTGCAGGACCCCGGCAACGTCGGCGGCGTGGTCAGGTGTGCCGCAGCCTTCGGGGCCACCGGCGTGGCCTGCTCGCAGGGCTGCGCCGACCCCTTCTCCCCACGGGCGGTGCGTGCCTCGGCGGGCCAGTCCCTGCTTCTGGCCGTCCAGCCGGAAGCCGACCTCCGGCCCCTGGTGGAGGCCTTCAACCGGGCCGGAGGCGAGGTGGTGGGCACCGTCGGCAGCGGCGGGACCCCCGTGCGGGAGTGGCACCCCCGCCGCCCGGTGCTGCTGGTGCTCGGCAACGAGGGACAGGGGCTGACCGAGGAGGCCGCTGCGGCCTGTGCGCGGCGGGTCACCGTGCCTCTGGCGGGCGCGGTCGAGTCGCTCAACGTCGCGGTGACGGCAGGGGTCATCCTGGCGACGCTTTCGGGGGTTGCCGGGTCGCCTATACTTGACAGGCCGAGTCTCAAAGGGAGGCGGCGATGATACGACACCGCGATGTCGAGCAGCTGCAACAGCTCTCTCAGGCCCCAGGGCAGACCCTCACCGTGTACCTCGACGTCGACCAGACCAACGCGGCCAACCGTAGGCGCCAGTTCGAGACCCACCTCAAGGACCTGTTGAAACAGCTCAAGGCGGCTCACCGGGAGGACAAGGAGCTGGCGGCAACCTGCAGCGAGGTTGAGGACATCACCAAGGGCATCAAACCCAACGGCAGGACCTTGGTGCTCGCCCGTCACCGCAAGCTGGGCGTGACGTTCCGCAAGGTCGTCCGCATCGCCATGCCTTCCGGGGTCTACTGGACCAACGGCGCCTTCCTCAGGCCGCTCCTGGAAGCGCTGGACGAGCACGAGCGTTTCGGCATCGTCCTCGTGGACCAGAAGCGCGCGCGCCTCTTGACCGTCTTCATGGGGGACATCGAGGAGCACAAGGACCTGGTGTCGCAGATACCGCCCCGTCCCGAGTCCCCTTCGGCGGACAAGCTGCGCTCGCAGCCGCGCATGCAGCGCAAGCACGACGAGAGCGTGTCCGCCCACGTGAAGTTCGTCGCCGGGGAGTTCGGCAAGCTGATGGAGCAGCTCGAGGTGGACAAGCTGATCGTCGGCGGCAACGTGGGCGTCGCCTCCGAGCTGGCCCGCGCTCTGCCCAAGCGGCTGCGGGGCCGCCTGGTCGAGGTGCTGCCGATCCCAGTCACCGCCACCCCTGAGGACATCCTCGCCCGCGCCAGCGACGTCCAGATTCGCCTGGAGCGCGCCGAGGAGCTCGAGGTCGTCCGCGAGATCCTCAAGGAGGTGCGCAAGGGCGGCCGGGCGGTCGCCGGGCTCTCCGCGACCCTTGAGGCCATCAACGAGGGGCGGGTGTGGAAGCTCGTCTACCTCCAGGGCCTGAAGCTCGACGGCGGTGTGTGCAACACCTGCAACATGCTTTTCGACCCCGCCGATCAGCGCTGCCCGGTGTGCAGCAAGAAGGTCGAGCAGGAGCCGCACATGGTGGACCGCATGGCCCGTACGGTTCTGGAGCGCGGCGGCCACGTCGAGATCGTGGACGGGCCGGCGGCCGAGGCGCTGCGTGCGGTCGCCGAGGTCGCCGCGTTAATGCACTCCTGACCCCGTCCCGCCTTTGGCGGGGTCATCCTGAGTCCCGCCTCCAGCGGGACGAAGGGTCTCACGGCATCCGGCCGACTCCCGTAAACTGTCCACAGTGATCGTGCCGGAGTGGCGAAATGGCAGACGCACGGGACTTAAAATCCCGGGTCCGAAAGGGCGTGAGGGTTCGAATCCCTCCTCCGGCAAACAACTTACGAATCAACCAGGTACACGCGAGAGAGTTGGGGTCACACCCGGGGCACAGGATGGGCGATCACGCGGGGCTGGGTCAGTGCTTGCGGTGCTTGCGTCTAGGGTGGCGGCGGACTCGCGCGAGGAGCTGCTCAAACTCCTTTCGGCTCACGCCGAGTGTGTGCATGTTGCTTCTCACGATGTCCTCGCCAAGATCGTTGTCCATCTTGATTATCACAGGCCGCGCCATCCCTGGCCGCGCCATGGCGAGATGGTCTCCCTTGGTCCGCGACTCGACGCAGCCGAGCATCAGGCAGATTGCCCGCAACTCTTGCCAGGTGACCTTCATCCGGCGCGCTGGGATTGGAGAAACGCAGTTGCCTGATAGGCTGGCATCGAGACGTTGAGGTCAAAGTCGGTTCCGAGGACAGCGGCGGCATCGGCGGTGCGCTTGACCGTTACGGACCCCTCGACACCCGTGAGAGGTATCCCCCAAGGTGCGGGGTGAAAGCCGACCTCACGGAGTGCTTGGTCAAGAGTGCCCCGGACAAGGCAATCCTCGATCCATAGCTCCACAGCCTCTTTGAGGCAACGCTGAGCCTCTTGCTTGCTTGCCCCCTGCGACCAGACGTTTAGTTTGGGGCACCCTGCAATCCACCGGCGACCCTCGTGCCGGACGACGCCGTGCACGTTCACGGTGATCTCGATGGATTCAGTCATGGCCCTCCCGCTCTCTCAAGCACTTTGAGGATAACACGTCAATAGTGGTCCGGCTCCCTGCAACGGCGCCAAAATCGGACGCGTCACACGCCGACTCCGTAAGATGTTGATTTGCCACGGCGAACTGGCGCAGGGCGAAGGCACCGCGCGCCTGCGCTGGCGCAGACGACACGAGGTGCTCAACCAGACTACGCATCCTCGATCAGCGCGGCAGATGCCTGCTCTTGCGCATCCCAGGCAGTGTCGCTCTCGATCTCCACGGTCCAATCATGCTCCGTCTTCCGTCCAAGAAAGCCCGGAGGGACTCCCATGGGTACCATGGGTACCACATTGGTACCGTGCATCATTGGTACCGTGTATCACCATCTCACTATCTTGCTGAGCGCCTGGTCACAATCTTCGTGAGGGCCCTCTCAAGCCGGCGACAGCAGGCCGCGAAATCCCAGTCCTCGTCTCGCCTCTGCGCCGCCCGCGCCATCCACCGGCTCACGCTGCCCGGGTTCTTGCCCAGTCGCCCCGCTAGGTCCTTGACCTTCACCCCGAAGCGCTCCACGCCGACGATCGCGATGATCTCGCGAGCGCGCACCGTCGCCGGCGCCTTGCTCCTCGCACCGAGGACGTCGCCGCTCACGCCCAGATGCTCCGCCGCCCGGCGGATGAAGGCATCCACGTCGCGGACGGTGACCCGTTGTGTCCCGGCGCCGGCCCCGACTGCCGGCCTGACGTCCCACGCGCTCCCGTCCACAGCCTCATCATCGACGCGGCCCCACCACGGCAGCCGCCCCGGGCGCTCACCCGCCCACGGCTGCTCCCGCTCGCCGCGCAGCATCCGCACGTAGGCCCGCCGCGCCGCCGCGCGTTGCTTCCCAAACAGCGCAATCGTCGCGTCCACGTCGGCCAACGGCTTCTGGCTCTTGCCCAGCAGCTCCCGGTGACCGCTCCACCGGTAGGCGCCGGGGTCCCTGACCAGCCCTGCACTGACCGGGTTGAGGTGGATGTAGGCGATGAGCTGGAGCAGATACCGGTGCTCGTCCACCAGTCGAACCTGGTAGCGCCCCTGCCACACCGGGCCGAGCTGCCGGCGCCGCCGGTTGAGCTGCCGGGCGAAGCGCCACTGCACCAGCCGAATGCTCCGCCACAGCGGCACCGACGCCGTGCGCAGCGCGAGGTGGTAGTGGTTGCCCATCAGGCACCAGGCGAGCACGGTGAGGCCGTCACGCTGCTTGACCTCGCGGATCACCTCCACGAACCGCGAAGCCTCCCCACGATCCGAGAAGATCATCTCTCCGCGCGCGATCCTCCCGTACACGTGGTAGAAAGCACCATCGATGAAATACCTCGGCGCTCTCGGCACCGGACTCACCTCCCGCACAGGTCACGCACCGTCAGTCTAAACCATAATTGTGAGATGGTGATACACGGTACCGATAGCGAGCCCCCTCCCTTCCTGCAGCCGGTACGTCGTGCGCCAGTTTACGACCAAAGAGACAGCTGCCCGAGCTCCTTAGGTGGCAAAAGGTGGCTCACGGCAAGGACTGCCTCCGGGATCGGGAGTCGTTCCAGTGCACGGGGCTCAACCTTGATAGCGCCCCCGCCGTATGACTTTCCGACCCGTGCCAGATTGACGACGGTTGCGGGGGTCATGAGCGCTTGCCATAACGCGTTCACGTACTCTTCATCCTGGTCAAGTGGGTACACGCAAAGAAACCCAGTCAGCGGCACCGCTCCCGCGGTGTTCCTGATGAACCTTGCGTTCCGCCGACCAAGATAGGCGAAGAGAATGGGCGGAGCTTGGCGAGCTTCCATTTTGTAC
>JALHTD010000444.1 GCA_022865555.1 Thermoanaerobaculaceae bacterium
GGCTCTCTACTTCATCGCGGCCTTCGGTCCGTCCTCCGAGGCGCTGCTCGGCGCCAGCATCCCGACATCGGAAGGGGTGGTCGGGCACGTGTACCGCAACGGCGAGTCCCACCTGGTTGCGGATTCCCATCACGATTCCTACTTCTCCGCGCGCTTCGACGAGACCCACGCCTTCAACACCAACAGCCTGCTGGCCGTCCCGATCCGAATCGAGAACAGCGTGTGCGGGGTTTTGGAGATGGTGAACCGCCTGGACGGCCGCCCGTTCGACGAGCGCGACCGGGCCCTCCTGGAGATCTTCGCCGCCTACACCTCGGTCTCGATCCAGAACCTGCTGGACGCGAGAAGGGCGGGGGCCGCAGCGCGGAGCGACGACCTTACGGGCCTGTCCAACGACCGTTTCTTCCACCGGCGCCTCGCCGAGGACCTGGACCACGCGGACGCCGCCGGGGGGCGCGTGGCCCTGCTCTTCATGGACCTCGACAACTTCAAGGGCGTCAACGACCAGCACGGCCACCTGGCCGGCAGCCAGGTGCTCAAGGAGGTCGGCTACCTGCTCCGGCGCGTGGTGCGCTCCCCGAGGGTCACGCTCGCCCGCTACGGCGGCGACGAGTTCGTGATTATCCTCCCCGGCTTCGACACCGTCGCGGCCACCCAGGTCGCGGAGGAGATCCGGCGCGCCATCCACGACCAGGCGTTCCTGCGCGGGAGGTTCTCCTGGGCAAGCGGCCCGGTGGACTTCCACGGTCCCCTCACCTGCTCGGTGGGGGTGGCCGTCTACCCGGACCACGTCCCCCGCAGCGGCACGTCTGACCACCGCCGAAACCAGCTGTTGCGCGCGTCCGACCAGGCCATGTACGCCGCCAAGGCCGCGGGCAAGGACCAGGTGATACTCGCCAGCCCCGAACTGGTCACGCCAAAATGACGCATCTGTAACCGGCGCAAGGACCGTTCTCCCTCGGAATGTGGCACAGATATTGCTCGGTTGATCAGGCGGGTTGGCCCTGCCCGGCCCCAGGAGGAATGCTTTGATGAACACAGCACGACGCAAGAGAGTGCTCTCGATGAGCGCAGTCGCAGTGGGTTCTTTGGTGATCGGAATCGTGCTCGCCGGTGGCCTTGGCCTCACGCCCGCTACCGTGGCGTCCAAGGAAAGCGCGGCGGCGTCAGCGGCGCTGCCGCCGCTTCCGCCGCCCAGCAGCTACCCGGACTTTGCCGCCTTGGCTGATCGCGTGACCCCGGCGGTGGTTTCGGTGTACACGGAAGACGTGGTCAAGCCGCAGGACATGCGCCGCTACCACGGAGAGATGGACCCGTTCGAGTTCTTCTTCGGGCCCGGTGGCCCGAGGCCGGACTCGCGTCCGCGGAAGCGGACCGGCGCCGGCAGCGGGTTCTTCATCTCCTCCGACGGCCTGATCGTCACCAACAACCACGTCGTGGAAGGCGCGGAGAAGATCAGGGTGCGCCTGACCGATGACACCGAGCTGCCTGCCAAGGTCGTCGGCCGCGACCCGGCCACCGACGTGGCCCTCATCAAGATCGACGGCAAGGGCTCCTACAGCGCGCTGCCGCTCGGCGATTCGGACGGTTTGCGGGTCGGCGAGTGGGTGATGGCGGTGGGCAATCCGCTGGCCATGGAGCACACGGTCACCGTCGGTGTCGTCTCCGCCAAGGGCCGGACGCTCGGTATCTCCCCCGACCCCAACAGCCGGTCGTTCGAGGACTTCATTCAGACCGACGCCGCCATCAACATGGGCAACTCCGGGGGCCCCCTGGTCAACGTGCGCGGTGAGGTGGTGGGCATGAACACGGCCATCAACGCGGGGGGCCAGAATCTCGGCTTCGCCATCCCGGTCAACACGATCAAGATGGTGGTGCCGCAGCTCAAGGAGAAGGGCAAGGTCGTTCGCGGTTACCTCGGCGTGCAGATCACCAACGTCGACCAGAAGGCACAGGAGTCTTTCAAGCTGCCCTCCCGTGAGGGCGCCCTGGTGCAGAGCGTTACCAAGGGCGGTCCTGCGGACAAGGCCGGCATGAGGGAAGGTGACGTGATCGTGGCGGCAGGCGAGACGCCGGTCAAGGACACCCGTACGCTCATCTACCGCGTTTCCGCGATGCCACCAGGCCAGAAGGTGGACCTCGAGGTGATCCGCGACGGCAAGAGGCAGGCGATCGCGGTGACCCTCGGCGAGCGCCCTTCGAGCGAAGGTGAGCAAGAAAGCTCGACCACAAAAGAGGACACGCCGGCCTCGAAGCTGGGTATTCAGGTGGACGACCTCACCCAGCGCACGCGGCGGCAGTTCGAGATCCCCAAGGAGATCGACGGGGTGGTGGTCACCGACGTCACCGACCTCTCCCCCGCTGATGACGCCAACCTCAGGCCCGGCGACGTGGTCATGCGCGTCAACGACATCGATGTGGCCTCCGAGGGGGATTTCAGGGACGCCATCTCCAGGGTGCGCTCCGGGTCCATGGTGCGCTTCTACATCTACCGTCCTCAGGGAGACGTGAAGACGTTCGTGTTCCTGCGGATGCCGTAGCCACCACTCACGCAACCGAGGGGCCGCCCGCGAGGACGGCCCTTTTTCTTCCTTTGCTCCTCCCGGATCCGGATCGGCACGGTGGCGCCTTGGTGCGCAACCTGGTCCCAGTGTCATGTTCGTGTACAATCAAAGACGAGCATGGCGGCCGCCGGAACTGTGCTGGTCATCGACGACCAACCCCAGAGCCTCGACGCAATGAGGGAGGCCCTGTACCCGCTCGGCTTCGAGGTGTGGCAGGCCCTCGACGGCGAAACCGGCTTCCTGCTGGCACGCGAGCGCCAGCCCGACGTGATCCTGCTCGACGTCATGATGCCGGGGATCGACGGCTATGAGGTGTGCCGACGCCTCAAGGCCGATGAGGAGACCCGGCTGCTTCCGGTCGTGTTCTTCACCGGGCTCGACTCACGGCAGGCGCGGCTGCGAGGGCTCGAGGTCGGCGCAACGGACTTTCTCTCCAAGCCGTTCGACCTCGTCGAGCTCGAGGTCCGGGTCCGCAACCTGGTGCACTTCCGCCGGCTTACACAGGACCTGGATGAAGCCGAGAAGATGCTCTTTGCCGTGGCGCGTGCCATCGAGGCACGCGACGAGGGGACAGGGGAGCACTGCGACCGCCTCTCGCAGTTGGCGGCACAGTTGGGTGAGCATGTCGGAATGGACAAGGAGGCCGTGAAGGCGCTGCGCCGCGCCGGCTATCTGCACGATATCGGGAAGATTGCCGTCCCCGACGCGGTTCTCCTGAAGCCGGGGCGTCTGAACGAGGCCGAGTGGCGGATCATGCGTTCGCATGTCGAGATAGGCGTGAAGATTTGCGCACCGCTGCGGACCCTCAGGCCCGTTCTGCCGATCATCCACCACCACCACGAGCACAGTGACGGGAGTGGGTACCCGGACGCCCTGAAGGATGACGATATCCCTTTGCTCGCGCGCGTCTTCCAGGTGGTGGACGTGTTTGATGCCCTCACCAACGACCGGCCGTACCGCAGGGCGCTTCCCGTGGACGAAGCGCTGGCCCTGCAGCGCAAGGAGACCTCGCGCGGCTGGTGGGACGGGGGGATCTTCGAGGCCTTCTCGGACATGCTCGAAAAGCGGTGAGAGGACC
>JALHTD010000445.1 GCA_022865555.1 Thermoanaerobaculaceae bacterium
GAGTGGGAAGCTGAGCCGGCGGGAGCTCGTGACGGTCGCGGGCGCGGGAGCTGCCGCTGCGCTGCTGCCGAGACCCGCGGGCTCGACCTCGCCGCCGCAGGTGGGCGCGGTGATCACGGGGGACGACCTGCCGGTGCGCGAGGCTTCCTGGTACAAGAAGCTCCCCGAGTCCCGCGTCGAGTGCCAACTCTGCCCGCGCGCCTGCCAGGTGGCCGACGCCGAGCGCGGCGGCTGCGGCGTGCGCGAGAACCGCGGCGGGACGTACTACACCCTCGTCCACTCCCTCGCCTGCTCAGTGCACCTCGACCCCATCGAGAAGAAGCCCTTCTTCCACGTGCTCCCCGGAGCGCAGGCGCTCTCGTACGCGACCGCCGGCTGCAACGTCGAGTGCAAGTTCTGCCAGAACTGGGAGATCTCCCAGTTCCGCCCGGAGCAGGTGCGCTCGCAGTACCTCCCGCCCGAGACGCTCGTAGAGGTCGCGAGACGCAACGGCGTGCCGCTGCTCTCGGCGACCTACTCCGAGCCGGTCGTGTTCTGGGAGTACGTGCGCGACACCGCGATCGCAGGCCGCCGTCTGGGCGTGCGCTCCACCGTGGTCTCCAACGGCTACGCTCAGGAGCAGGCGCTCAAGGACGTGCTGCCGCTGATTGCGGCCATGAAGGTAGACCTCAAGGCGTTCACCGAGCGCTTCTACCGCGACCTCGTCCGCGGCGAGCTGAAGCCCGTGCTCAAGGCGCTCGAGGTCATCAAGGCGAGCGGCACGTGGCTTGAGATCGTCGTGCTGCTGGTCCCCGGCCAGAACGACTCCGAGGGAGAGGTGCGCGACCTCTCGCGCTGGGTGAAGGCGAACCTGGGCGCCGAGGTGCCGGTGCACTTCACGCGGTTCCACCCGACCTATCGGCTCACCAACCTGCCGCCAACACCGGTTCCCACGCTCGAACGCGCGTGGCAGGTCGCGAAAGCCGAGGGGCTCGCCTTCCCCTACCTCGGCAACGTGCCCGGGCACCCCGGCGAGAACACCACATGCCCGGGCTGCGGCAAGCAACTCATCCGCCGCGTCGGCTTCCAGGTGCTCGACAACGTGCTCGCGGGCGGCAAGTGCCCGCAGTGCAAGCGCGCCATCCCCGGCGTCTGGTCCTGACGAGTTCCACGCGGGGCACCCGGCCCGCGCGTGCTCGGCTTGCCCCCGTCCCCTCTTGTCATTCTGAGGTGCCTCGAAGAGGCGCCGAAGAATCCCATGGCACCTGAGGGGCCTGGGCGTTTGCGCTCCAGACGTGATGGGATTCTTCGGCCCTTCGGGCCTCAGAATGACAGCATGGGGCGGCCGCAAGGGCCGCCCCTGCTTTCAGTGCCGCGTCAGCTGATGTGCTGCAGGAGGATCTTGAGCCCGATCGCGATCAGAACGAGGCCGCCGAGGGTCTCTACGCGCCGGCCGAAGCGCTCCCCGAGGCGGCTGCCGACCTGCATCCCGAGGGCCGTCAGCGCGGCGGTCACGAGCCCGATCACCACGCTCGGCCCCCAGACCGTGACGCCCAGCATGGCGAAGGAGAAACCCACCGCCAGCGCGTCGATGCTCGTGGCCACCGAGAGCACTACGAGCGTGGCGCCCTGCGTTGGGTCGTCGGCTCGCACCTTCTCGCCCTTCTCGCGCCGCGCACTCCAGATCGCCTTGCCCCCAACGAACGCCAGAAGCCCGAACGCCACCCAGTGATCGAAGAGCGCCACATGCTGTTCCACGGTGAGGCCAGCGAGCCACCCCACGACCGGCATCAGGAACTGGAACAACCCGAAGTAAAACGCTAGGCGGAACGTTTGTCGCACGGTAGCCCGGCGCAGCGCGACCGACGAGCCAACTGCCACGGCGAAGCAGTCCAGCGCCAGGCCGACGGCAATTCCGAAGATCGCGAACGTGTCCACTGGCCCGGGATTATCGCAGACCCGCGGTCCGCGCCAGCCCAAAGCCGCGGGGGCCGGCCGGAAGACGTGACCCAAGGACGCACGGTCGATCGCAGGGGTCAACTCTGCAGGGGGCAAGAGGCAGGGACGAGCCTCGCCTTCGCCCGTCTCGGCGGCTGCGAGCGCCGATGTGCGGCCTCGCGCGACGCGCCGATCTCGGCTAAAATCCGCAGCCGGAGGAGAGCGTGCCAAAACGCGCCGATAGCCTGCCTCGCGAGATCCTGGAGAGCGCCACCAAGCTGCTGGTCGACCTGTGCACCATCTCGTCGGCGAGCGGGGACCAGGAGGGCATTCGCCAGGTCGCGGCGCGGGTGGCGGCGGAGCTCGGCAAGCGTGGTCTCTCCGCCGATGTCGGCACCGAAAGCGACGAGGACAACAAGCCGCAACCGGTGCTGATCGCCTGTGGTCCCAAGGCGGGCGAGCACTACCTGCTCCTGGTCGGTCACATGGACACCGTGCTGGACGCGGCGCCTCCGCGCATGGAAGGGGGCCGGCTGTACGCGACCGGCGCCCTCGACATGAAGGGTGGGCTCGCAATGCTGGTGGGCGCCCTCGACCTGTTGGCCCACCGCGGCCAGCAACCGCCCGAGGACCTGATGCTGGTCGCTGTCCCCGACGAGGAGGTCGGCGGCACCATCGCCGAGCGGGCCGTTCGCCGCTGGGCCGCGGATGCCCGCGCGCTGCTCGTGATCGAGCCGGGCGAGGCGCGCGGCGACGGGGAGACGCTGGTGGCGGGGCGGCGGGGTCTGTGCGAGTGGCGTCTGGATGTCACCGGGCGCGCCGCGCACTCCGGCCTCGCCTACTGGCAGGGGCGCTCCGCGCTGGCGGCCGCCGCCGACTGGTCCGCCCAGGCCCAGCGCATGTCCGAGCCGGGTCCCGGCCCAACGGTCAACGTCGCCCGCCTGGTCGCCGGCGACAGCGACTTCGTCAACGGCCTTGCCGCCAACTTCGCCCTGCTCGGCACCTCGCGCCGGCGCAACGTAATCTCCGAGCGCGCGCTGGCCGAGGGTGAGGTGAGGTTCCTGTCCCCCGCCGACGGCGAACGCATCCTCGACCGGCTGGAGAGGCTCACCGACACGCTTACCGCGCACTACGACGTGAAGATGCTCTTCGCCCGCGGCACCAGCGTGCCGCCCGTGGATCCCCACGGCCCCGGGGCGCCGATCGTGGAGCGGGTCGTCGGCCTGGCCGCCGCCCGTGGCTGGCAGCTCGAGGTCGAGGACGACCGCGGCGGGATCTCCTTCCCCAACTACATCGCGGACCCAACCAAGGTCCCGATCGTGGACGGTCTCGGTCCGGTCGGTGACGGCATGCACACCCGCGAGGAGTATCTCGACCTCGCCTCGTTCGAGCGCCGCATCGTCCTCCTCGCCGACCTCCTCGCCTCGCTCTGAGGCGCCCCTACGATTAGGTGGGTCCGGCACGCCGTGCCGGCATGCGCGCACGGCGCGCGCACCCCGCAGAAACACGAGACGAGCACGCGCGGGAGCGCGTGCCCCACGTGAGACAAGGGCGGCCGCAAGGAACGTCTCTCCGAAAACACAAAGGGAAGTGTGGGGCCGGCGCTCCGCGCCGGCAGGCACGCGTGGAGCGCGCACCCCACATGTGCACGCCTGTCCACCCCGGTTCCCTCTCCCAGGAGGAGAGGGGCAGGGTGAGGGGACGCTCGATCGCAGCCGGAGACCGAACGGCGGCCGTGAGCGGCCTTAGCTCTCGAACAGATGCGCGATCGAGTTGGCGTAGTACGCGAGCAGCACCCGTTCGTCCGGGTTGACCACCAGACCGCCGTCGGTGCGCATCACCATTCGGCGCAGCACCAGCATCCGCACGCCGAGCTTGACGAACTTGGCGGCCGGGCTGCGCGGGTGCGAGAGAGCGGCGCCGCGCACCTGCAGCGCGGCCATCTCCTCGGCCACGCCGGCCTCGAGGTCCTTCTCTCTCACCGCGCCGTTGGCGAGGCGCAGCAGCGCGCGGGCAACGAGCGCCACGGGGGTCACCGGCACCGCGCGGGCGATCTCGCCCATGAGAACCGTGGCGAGCCGGAGCACCTCGGCGCGGTACTCCTCCGGCGACATGCGGCGAAAGTCCTTCCCCAGGCGCGCGATGTACTCCTTGATCGAGAGCGGCACTCCGAAGTTGACGCATGCC
>JALHTD010000446.1 GCA_022865555.1 Thermoanaerobaculaceae bacterium
GTCTCGGCCACGACCTGGCCCTCGGCGTCCTTGACCCGGCTGATGAAGTAGGGCTCGGCGACCTGGCCGCGGTTGGCGATCCCGGAATAGGCCGAGGCCAGCTCCACCATCGGCACCTCGAACGAGCCCAGCGCCAAAGTGGAGTAGGGTGCGAGCGGCTCCCTGACACCGAGGCGGTGCGCGACATCGATCACGAGCTCGCCGGTGACCATCTGCTGGACCTTGGTCGCCGAGGCGTTGAGCGAGTGCTCGAGGGCGTGGCGGAAGGTCACGATGCCGAAGTACGAGCGGTAGTAGTTCAGGGGACAGTACGCGAGCTCGTTCTTCTCGTCGGGGAGCAGCACCGGGCCGTCGAACACGGTGTCGGTGGGGGAGTACCCGCGCTCCCAGGCGGCGAGGTAGACGAAAGGCTTGAAGGCGGAGCCGCACTGCCGCTTGGCCTGCATCGATCGGTCGAACTGAGAACGGTTGAAGTCGAAGCCTCCGACCAGGGCCAGGATCGCCCCGGTGCGGTTGTCGATCACCAGGATCGCGCCCTCCACCCTGGGCTCGGCCTCGAGCTTCACCACTACCGGCTGGGACCTATCGGCCGGGATCTCCACCAGCCGAACCAGGAGCACGTCCCCCGGCTTGAACAGACGCGTGAGCGTGGTTCGGCCGGTCCACTGCGCCCCTTCGACCGGGAGACGCGCGGTCCTGTCCGCGATCAGCAGGGAGGCGCTTGCCCCCTGCACGTCGGTGGCCATCGCATACACGAGCTCGCCCTTCTGCCAGCGGATGAACGGCCAGCCCTCGTCGCGGAAGGCGGCGAGATCCTTCGCGCCGTTGGCAAGCGCGTTGCGGCGCGCGCCGGGCCAGCCCAGGCGCTGCTGCAGCTCGATGAGCCCCTCGCGCAGCGAGTCCTCGGCCATCGCCTGCAGCTTCGCGTCCAGGGTGGTATCGACCGAGAGGCCACCCTCGAGCATCTTGCGGCTTCCGAACTGGCCCTCGACCGAGCGCCGGACCTCTTCGATGAAATACGCCGCGGTCACGTTGCGGTCGTGGTGCGCCGACACCCCGAGAGGCGCCTCGACTGCCGCCTCGTAGGTGGCGGCGTCGATCATCTTCTCCTCGAGCATGCGCTTGAGCACGTGGTTGCGGCGCGCCAGGGAACGCTTCGGGTAGTCAATGGGGGACAGGTCCCCCGGCCGCTGCGGCAGGCCCGCGAGCAGAGCGGCCTCGGCGAGGACAAGCTCCTTGGCCGGCTTGCCGAAGTAGAAGCGGGAGGCCGCCTCGACGCCGTAGTTGCCTTGACCGAAGTTCACCTGGTTGGCGTAGAACGTGAAGATCTGGTCCTTGGAGAAGCGCTGCTCGATCTGGATCGCGAGCAGCACCTCCTGAATCTTCCGGTAGACGATCTTCTCGCGGGTGAGGAAGAGGGTGCGCGCGAGCTGCTGCGTGATCGTCGATGCCCCCTGCGAGAAGCGCCATCTCAGGATGTTGCGCAGGGCCGCCCGCAGGATCCCCTGGGGGTCCACACCCGGGTGTCGGTAGAAGTTGGCGTCCTCGACGGCGATCACAGCGTCACGAAAGACCTTCGGGATGCCCTCAGCCCCGACCGGGATACGACGCTCGGCGGCAAACCTGCCGAGCAGGGAGCCGTCGCGCGTCAGCACCTGGGTCGCGGCGGCCGGCCGGTAGCTGGTGAGCGCCTCGACGGCGGGGAGGTCCACGAAACGGGAGAGCACCAGCCCGATCACGGCCCCGAGGCCGAGGCCGATGAAGAGCCCCACCACCAGCCAGCGGAGAGCCTTGGTCCACATTCGCGCAAGCTTCGGCTGCTGCTGCTGCGCTGTCAAGTTTCTTGTTTGCCCCTCGGGCGTGCGGCTCTCGGGCCTCGCGCGCCCTCACGCGCTGCGGCCCGAGACTCCTCCGGCCGCGACCCAGCAGCGCGGCTCGTCGCCGTGACCCTCACGGTTCGGCCTTCGGCCGCCCGCGTCTCCCGGCGCCGATCCGCGCGCTGGGTGCCCGCAGCCTGCGGAGAGATGGCCGCTGCACCCGAGGGGCGGGTCTTTTTCCCCCACCCGGCGCGCGCTCCGGCGAGATGGTTCCTGTCGCCCGCGGGGCGGGAGTTACCCCCACCCAGAAACCGCTCAGTGCCCGCAGCCTGCGGTGAGATAGCCGCTTCACCCGAGGGGCGGTGCCATTCCCCCGCCCAACTACTGCTCGGGGGCCCGCTCGCTCCGGCGAGATCGTACCGTCAACGCACGGGGTGCGCGCTGAACTCGCCGACCCGCCCGGCGCGTGCTAGGGTTTTCCGCATGGAGCGCAACGTGGGCGACCTCGCCGGAACCCCCCGCAAGCAGCCCCCAGGCTGGTGGCGCTGGGCGAGCATCGGGTGCGGTGCTGTGATCCTGCTGCTCGTTGTCGCGCTTGCCGCTGGGGTCTTCTCGTCCCAGCGAATGCTGGTCTGGGGGGTGGCGCGCCTCGCGGACCGGGTCGTCGCCTCACTGCCCGAGGGTATCCCGCAGGTCGTTCGCGAAGGGCTGCGGCGGCGGCTGGACTGCGTCGTCCGTGCCGCTCGCGAGCGGCGGGTGAGCGAGCAGCGCCTCGGCGAGTTCGCCCGCGAGTGCGTCGATGCCCTCGCCGACAAGTCCATCAGCGCGGAGGAGCTGGCGCGCATCGAGTCGCTCGCCCTCGGGTTCTGCGGTGCGGCAGGAGGAGTTGCCGAACCGTGAGCCAGGCGTTCAGGCTCGCGGCGCCGTTCTCGCCGGCCGGTGACCAGGGTCAGGCGATCGAGCGGATCGTGAATGGCTTCACAAGCGGCCTCTACGCTCAGACGCTGCTGGGCGTCACCGGTTCGGGCAAGACGTTCACGGTGGCGAAGGCGATCGAGCGGCTCAACCGCCCGACGTTGGTGCTCTCGCACAACAAGACGCTGGCGGCGCAGCTCTACCAGGAGTTCAAGGGGTTCTTCCCCGACAACGCGGTGGAGTACTTCGTCTCCTACTACGACTACTACCAGCCGGAGGCGTACGTCCCGGCCAGCGACACGTACATCGAGAAGGAGACCTCGATCAACGAGGAGATCGACCGCCTGCGCCTCTCGGCCACGCGCGCGCTGTTCGAGCGTCGCGACGTGCTGATCATCGCGTCAGTGTCCTGCATCTACGGACTGGGCGACCCCAACGCGTACTACGGGATGCTGCTGCTCCTGGAACCCGGCACCGAGCCCGGGATGGACGCGGTCCTCAAGCAGCTCGTCTCGATGCAGTACGAGCGCACCATGCTCGACCTCGTGCCGGGGGCGTTCCGGGTGCGCGGCGACGTCCTGGAGATCTACCCGCCGTACGAGGACCACGCCGTTCGGGTGGAGTTCTGGGACCGCACGGTCGAGCGCGTCTCCCGCATCGACGCGATCCGCGGCACCGTGCTCGAAGAGGTGGACTCCCGGGTCGCGGTGTACCCGGCCTCGCACCACGTGGTGACCCGCCGCGTACTGGACGAGGCGCTGGTGGACATCCGCAAGGAGGTCGACGAGCGGGTGGCCGAGCTGAACGCCGCTGGCAAGCTCTTGGAGGCGCAGCGGCTCTCCCAGCGCACCCTGTTCGACCTCGACATGTTGCAGGAGCTGGGGTACTGCTCGGGGATCGAGAACTACTCGCGCCACCTCACCAGACGCAAACCCGGCGAGCCGCCCCCCACGCTGCTCGACTACTTCCCCAAGGACTGGCTGCTGGTGGTGGACGAGTCGCACGTGAGCATCCCGCAGGTTCGCGGCATGTACCACGGCGACCGCTCCCGCAAGGAGACGCTGGTGGAGTTCGGCTTCCGGCTCCCGTCGGCGCTCGACAACCGCCCGCTCACCTTCGAGGAGTTCGAAGGGCGCATCCACCAGGCGCTGTTCGTCTCCGCCACCCCGGGCCCGTACGAGCTGAAGCTGTGCGAGGGCGAGGTGGTGGAGCAGCTCATCCGGCCCACCGGCCTCCTGGATCCTCAGATCGTCGTGAAGCCAGCCCAGGGGCAGGTGGACGACCTGCTGGCGCGCATCCGCGAGCGTGTGGCGGCGGGGGAGCGGGTGCTGGTCACCACGCTCACCAAGCGGATGGCCGAGGACCTCACCCAGTACTTCGCCGAGCTGGCGGTGCGGGTGCGCTACCTGCACAGCGAGATCGACACACTCGAGCGCACCGCGATCCTGGCCGACCTGCGCCGAGGGGCGTTCGACGTGCTGGTGGGGATCAACCTGCTGCGCGAGGGGCTCGACCTGCCCGAGGTCTCGCTGGTGGCGATCCTGGACGCCGACAAGGAAGGCTTCCTTCGCAGTTCGACCTCGCTGATCCAGACGATCGGGCGCGCCGCGAGAAACCTCAACGGCACGGTGATCCTCTACGCGGACCGGATGACCGACTCCTTGAATCAGGCGCTCGAGGAGACAAACCGGCGGCGCGCCACGCAGGAGGCGTACAACACGGAGCACGGGATCGAGCCGAAGACGATCGTCAAGGACATCGCGAGCCCCTTGTTGGCGCTCTCCAACCTGGACTACCACGACGCGGCGTTCCTCCCACCCAGGGTGGGGGAGGTGGACGTCACCGACGCGGCCTCGCTCGCAAAGGCGATCAGTGAGCTCGAGAAGCAGATGAAGGCGGCGGCCAAGCGGCTGGAGTTCGAAGAAGCCGCCCAAATCCGCGACCGGATCAAGGAGCTCCGCACACAGCAGATCTACAAGACGTAGAGGAGCCCCTCGCCCGCGTGGTTATGTACCTCCCCAACCCACGCCGCCATGTCATCCGCTATTACGGCGCGTACTCCAGCGTGGTGAGGGCCCGCCTCCCTTGCCGGGCAAGGCTTCGCCGCCTTCGCTGTCTCGTTCACCCCTCCACGTGGTCGCGCCCCCTCGCCGACCGCCCGCTGCCAGTTGGTCTCCTCGACCGCCTGCTTCAAGGAGTCGGTCATCACGTCCGCGGACGTCCGGAAAGCGGGTCAGGCTTGCATAGTTGCATTATCCGACGCACAGCGAGCGCACCCAGTTCGCGGGCTGCGTCGTCGTCATCTCCCACGACCGCTGGTTCCTCGAACGCATCGTCTCGCAAATCCTCCCTGAGATAGGGGAAGATGACGGGGTGCTGTCTGGTCCCCGATCTATGCGGGGGTCGGCGCCCCGGCGCAATCCCGCAGGAGGTAGTCGAGGACGTCCTTGGCGGAGTAGCTCTCGCCATTCCCGCGCAGGAACGCCTTGAGCTCCCTGAAACAGTCACCGACGGTCAGCAGCGGCTGCTCCACGTACCCTCCGCGCCGCTCCCGGGCAAAACCAAGGTTCGCCAA
>JALHTD010000447.1 GCA_022865555.1 Thermoanaerobaculaceae bacterium
AGATACTGGTGCGGCGGGCAGACGGGCGGGGGCGGGTGGCGGCGTTCGAGACGCTGGTGGCGGTCTCGTCGGTGCGCAACTCGATCCGGGAGCGAAAGACACACCAGATTGCCTCGGTGATCCAGACCGGCCACCAGCACGGGATGATATCGCTCGACCAATCGCTGTCGCAGCTTGCACGGGCGGGTGTGATCACGTTCGAGGAGGGGGAGGCGAAGGCGAAGGACCGGGTGGAGTACCGGCAGTTGGTGGAGACGGGCGATACGGTGGGGGCGAGCGCGTAGGGCGCCGCGAAGCGGCGTGAGAGGCGATAGTGGAGAGGGGAGAGGTGAGGGGGGAACGGCTTCGGCGCTGAGGCACGGGAAGCAACAGAAGCCAGTGCGTGGTGCGGAGGAGTCCATGATGGCTAGGTGCAGGGCGGCGGTTGCGATGCTGACTTGCGTCTGTGCCCTCCTGCTGTTGACCGCAGTGGGGTCGGCCGCCCCGATACACGAGGCGGCAAGGGCGGGCCAGGTGGACGAGGTCCGCCGCCTGCTGGAGGCCGATCCCGGCCTCGTGAACCAGCGCGACCCCGCCGACGCGTGGGGGTTTGCCCCGCTCCACTGGGCGGCGGGGTTGGGCCACACGCAAGTGGTGGAGGTGCTCCTCGCCAAGGGTGCGGACGTCAACGCGAGGGGCAAGCACGAGGTCACTCCTCTCATGGTGGGGGCGGCGTTGGGCCGCGCGCAAGTGGTGGAGTTGCTCCTCGCGAACAACGCGGATGCTCGCGCGAAGGACTCGTTGGGGCTCAGCCCGCTCCACTTGGCGGCGGGGACTGGAAACAGGGAACCCCTGAAGCCGCTGATCGGGCCCCCAGCGCCCGCCAGCGCGGGGGCGGATGGCACCTCCGCTCCCGTCCACTTGGCGGAGGGCTCGACCCGCGCGCACGTGGTGGGGTTGCTCATGGCCAAGGGCGCGGACGTCAACGCGCAGGACTCGTTCGCGCGCGCCCCCCTGCACGCGGCCGCGAACGCCGGCCGCAAGGAGGTGGTGGAGGTGCTGCTGGCCACCGGGGCCGCCGTCAACGCCACCGATCAGCAGGGCGAAACTCCTCTCCACCAGGCGACGGCGAATGGGCACGCAGAGGTGGCGGAGCTGTTGCTGGACGGCGGTGCGGCGGTCGACGCGAAGACGAAGCACTACCAGTGGACTCCTTTGCAGGCGGCGGCAGGGAACGGCCATGAAGGGGTTGCCAGGCTGCTGCTCGCCAGGGGCGCGGACGTGAACGCGAAGGACAATCAGGGGTGGACTGCGCTGCAGATGGCGGCGGGGTATGGCAGGACAGAGGCGGTGAAGGTGCTTGCCGCGAATGGCGCCGACCTCGAGGTCAAGAGCACGGACGGCAGGACCGCGCTCCATCACGCGGCCAGGTGGCGCCGTCTGGAGGCGGCGGAACTGCTGCTCGCGCAGGGCGCCGACCCGATGGCGAAGGACGGCGCCGGCGCGACCCCGCTCGACCTAGCGTTGGCGACCGGAGATCCGGGGATCATGGGGGCGCTGGTGCGCGGTCAGGCTACCGTCAAACAAGCGGATGGCAGCACCCTCTTGCACCTGGCGGCGGCGAAGGGCTCCAAGGAGCTGGCCGAGATGCTGCTCGCAGACGGCGCCGATCCGGGCGCCCAGGCCAACGATGGCAGGACGCCGCTGCACGTGGCCGCACTGAAGGGCGCGAAGGAGGTGGCGGAAGTGCTGCTCGCCGCCGGCGCGCCCGCGGACGCCCAGGACTCACACAAGACCACCCCGCTCCACTTGGCGGCACAGGCCGGGCAGAAAGAGATCGCCCAGTTGCTGCTGGTCAGCGGCGGGGACGTGCAGGCCAAGGACGCGCGCGACATGACCCCTCTGCATGAGGCGGCCAGGGGAGGGCATGCGGAAGGGGCGGCCCTGCTGGTGGCCGGGGGCGACGATGTCCGCGCCCCGGCCACGGAGGTTTTCGAGGGGCTGGGCGAGCGGCACAAACACCCGTGGAGAGACTTCCTGACGGAGGTGGCGGTGGGCGCGGTGGTGGGCAGGATACTGGGCCCGATCACCGACCAGCCGCCGGCCAGGGTGGGCGCTTCACCCAGAGAGCGCAGTGTCGAAAGCGCTGGGACCATGGCGAGCACGTACCTGCTCCCGTCGACTCCTCCTGGGGTGAGTATAACCGAAGGCCTCGATCACATCCGGGGCGGTGAAACCTGGGTCTACGTAGACGGCACGGAGGCCCATTGGCAGAAACGGACCGTCCA
>JALHTD010000448.1 GCA_022865555.1 Thermoanaerobaculaceae bacterium
CGCAAACGTCGCCGTCCAGAGCGCCGACCCGGCATCGCTGCTCTCCCGGTACCGCGCGCTGATCCGGGCGCGCCACGCCTCGTCCGCGCTGCAGCGTGGCGACCTCCGGCTCGTGACCGCGGGCGGCGGCGGCCGCGTCCTCGCCTTCTTCAGGACTTTGGGAGAAGAGCAGGTCCTCGTCGCCCACAACGTCAGCGACTCGATCCAGACAGCCGGGCCCTACGCGACCACGGCAACCACGTCGGAAACCGTGTTCGCCGACACCGGGGCCAGCGTCGCGGTCGGGGGAGGCTCGTGCAGCGTGACGCTGCTCCCGCGAACGACCGGGGTCTGGCGCCTGAAGTAGTGCACGCCTACCGGGTGGGCAGACTCCCAACCGGCAGTGCTGCGGCGACGAGATCCTTCGCGGAGCCTGCCCTGAGCGAACGCGAAGGGCTCAGGACGAAACCGACTCGCCAGAAAGCGAGCCGGTTTCACTTCGCCTTGACGCCCGCGGGGACGACACCGGGGAGCGCCACGGGCCGGCCTCCCATGAGATCGTAGTCCTTGAGCACTGCCTCCTGGGTCGTGCCGGGCGGCACGATAATGTCCACGAGGGTCGGCTGGAGGTCATCGCCCTCGCGGTTGGTCCCGAAGTTGTCGAAGCCCTTGCCGGGCAGGATGGGGATGATCATGAGGCCCGGGGAAGCGCCCTCGGAGCCCATGATCGCCGACACGTCCACCTTCAGCTGCACATCGGCACCTGTGATGGCGACAACGTAGCTCCAGGTGTCCTTGGCGGGGCCCCCGAGGAACGCGTCGGGAACGAAGAAGCGGATCGAGCGGCCCGTGACCGAGACCACGGTGGGGAAGAAGACGCTCGACGCCACCTCCCGGCCCACGCTGGCCGAGATCGTGTCCACATCGGCCGATGTCACCGACCCCTGGCGGCGCTTGAACTCCATCTTCGCCTCGCGCACGTAGATCGCCTTCAGCATGTCCTGCGCATCGTACGGGCGCGGGGTGAGGCAGACCACCTTCTCCCAGGCGTTTGCCGGGGCGATGGCCGCCCGCCTTCCGGGGAGCGTCTGCGTGCTCCCCGAGCCGGGGATCCGGTCGGTGTCGATGTACACGTCTATGTTGAAGGTGTAGAAACCCAGCTTGGCGATCTTGTCCAGGGTGGTCCCGACGGGGTCGATGGTGCGTCGCGCGGGCACCCGTACGGACCGCGCGAAGGTGGCCTCGAAGAGGGTTCCTCCGGCCTGTGCGGAGGCCGCGAACCTGACCAGGTCGAGGTCACCCGCCTGCATGTCGGTGCGCAGGGGGTACTGGAGGGTGCCGTCGCCGTAGTCGTCTCCCTTCGGGTCGGCGAGCGTGAAGATGGGCTGACCCTCTGCCGCCAGCGCAGGGAGCGCAAGGCCGAGACCGACCAACACGCCGGCGAGCAGGGCCACCACCGTCAGACTCCGTCGAGAACCTCGCATGTCCCCTCCCCAACGATCAGCCGGATTCTAGAACGTCGGGGGCCCGGCCCCAAGAGGCGCCGGGCCCCCTCCTTCACTGCACGCCCACCGCTAGAAGATGATCTTCATGAAAGCCTGGGTGCGCTGCTGCGAGAAGTCCCTGTCCAGGAGGCTGTTCCAGCCGCCGTAGCGGCCTTTGAAGCCGGGGGAGTTGACCGGAAGGCCGAGGTTCGCCGCCGTGCCCGCATCGGCGTACTGGACGACAAAACCGTCCCCAAAGTCGGGCTTGAACGTGCCCCAGACGTACTCGTACTCGAAGCCGATCGTGGCACCACCCAGCGTCATGGAGAACTTGGTCGCCAGAATGTTCTTCTGGTGTTTGCCGGATGCCACCTCGTGGAGGTTGTAGGCCTGGAACGCCGTGTTTCCGTCCTTGAGGTCGGCGTTGTAGTACTCGTACCCCAGGGAGCCGTAGAGGTCGTTGGTGAGCTGGTAGCCGAAGCCGAGCTGGTAGGTGTAGTAGCTCAGGTCGCGGTCGTCGTCGGAGATGCTGTCCCACGGCTTCCACTGGTAGCCGGTGACGCCGTTCACCGTGATCACTGGCGGGTTCCCGAAGTAGGGGGCGTTCGCGGTCGAGAGGGTCCCATTGTAGAAGTTCTTGACGTTCTTGCAGGCCTCGCCGTTGCCCGGGCAGTCGCCCGCCGCGTAGGGCAGGAACCTGGGGTCGTTGAGGCGCTTGTCGGTCTCGCTGATCCCCTTGACCTTGAAGAACAGGTCGACGCCGGTGCCGACGTCTATGACGGTCTTGCCCTTAATGAGGTAGAGGTCGGTTGTCTTGTCCTGGAAAGGCGCATACGCCGAGCGGAAGTTGTGGCCCACGCCGGTGTCCCCCTCCAGCATCGGGTAGGTCGTGTTGTCGATGGCCTTCGTGTCATCGCCCCACGCCTGCCAGTTGGTGTTGTACCCCAGGTGCGTGTACTCGCCGGAGAGCTCCAACGCTCCGACCGTGTACCTTGGAACGAACGTGAACCCCTTCCAGCCGATCACGGTCTCGGCCATCGGCTCGGTGAAGTCGGTGAACTCGTTGTCCACGTTGATCGTGGCGACCTGCTGGGCGGTGCCGTCGTAGCCGCCGTAGCCGATGACCGTTTGGTTGCCGCCGAAGACGCCGAACTTGGCGTTCGTCGGCCCAGGGAACATGAACGTCGCATCGTGCCCCTCGGTCAGCAGGACGTCCGATTCGCGGCGGGCAGCGACGATCGAGTCGTAGTCGGCGCCGTAGGAGAACGCCTGCAGGTTGAACGAGAGCCCGACGCCGAACGGGTCGTTGATGTCGAGGTCGGCCTTCCAGGCATCGCCGGAATGGTCGCCGGCGAGCGCATTGGAGTAGCCGCCGATGCCGAACGAGCAGGGCGCCTCGTTGGTTATGCCGAGCTTGCAGTTGGATGAGATTGAAGAGCGGTAGTACGCCGCGCGGATGTCGAACACCGCGCTCGGATGGATCCCGACCTTGAGCCCGCCCACCTCGTTGCGGGCGCGGGTCGTCACGTTCTTCCCATTGTCGTAGATGTGATCGGTCCCATCGATCTCGATGTCGTCCAGGTAGCTGAACAGCCCGCCGATGTCCCAGGTAGAGCTCGGACTGTACTTGAACTGGGCGACGTAGATCCCGTCCTGGGAGGTGTACTGGCCGGTGTTCCAGTTGGGTCCCATCCAGAGGCGGTACGCCGAGATCCGGGCGAAGTCCCAGGTGAACGACTTCCTGCCCGCCGAGCCCTGGAACAGCAACCCGCTGACGTTGTCACGGTCGATGTAGCGGATGCGGCCCACGACGAACGGGTCGAACATGCCCCAGTCGTTGGAGCCGATCGTGGCCGAGTCGAGCCACTTGTAGCCCGGCGTGAAGGTCACCGCGACGCCGCGCAGCTTCACGTACTGGTTGGACCGCGAGTCGAACTCGCCGCAGCTGCCGCCCCAGCAGTTGCCGGGGGGCGGGTTGCTCCCGCCCCAGCCGCCGCCGTTGGTCCACTCGTTCTGGTTGAAGCGGCTGTGGATGCGGGCGTAGATGTACACCTTCGGGGAGATCTTCTGGTTGATCATCAGCTCGAGCTCGGAGCCCTGGCCGTTGTCGCCCCACCCCTCGCCCGGGACCGTGGTGAAGTTGTAAAGCGAGCCGTCCCACCGCTGCGTGCCCCACAGCCACTTGGTGTAGGTTGCGCCGTTGAGGTGCAGCGAGAAATCCTCGGCGCGCACGACCCCGGTCACGAGAAAGATGCTCGCTATCACGAGGATCGGTATCAGAAACCTGTTTGCTGCACGCATGCTCGTCCTCCTTTCCACCGCGAAATGGATCGTTTCCCTACTTCTTCACGTACACCATGGTCAGCGTGGCCATCTTCTTCGAGGTGCCGTCGGCGTTGCACTCGTAGGCGAGCATCGTGTGCTGGGCCTCGACCTCGCTGGGATCGCCGACAGCGTTGCCGGCCAGCAAGTCCATCACGTGCGGGTCGCAGTCGCCGTCGTTGCCGCCGCCGAAGCGGTGCTGCCCCTCGTACTCGTTGACCTTGCGGGTGAGCAGATCGGTAGGCGCAGGGAACCCCTCGTTCGACTGCATCAGGACCTGGTACCCCCACGCCGTGATGTCGCCCTCGCCGATCTCCTTGACGTCCACCTGGGTCGAGATGAACTTGCCAGCGCCGCGCAACCGGTTCGGGACGATCACGTCGGGCTGCAGGTTCTTCGCCACCTTCTGCTCGACCTCCTGCCTCACCTTGGAGGGCGGCTGCGGCGAGAGGATGATCACCTTGTTCCAGGCGCCGTCCGGCGCGACCTGCACGTTGAGGCCGGGCAGCCCCTCGGTGTGCCCCGTCTTGGGGTCGGTCTTGATGAACACGAACACCATCTGGACGCAGAAGCCGTACTGCATCGCCCAGCACTTGTCCTCGAGCTGGGAGTTCTGCCCCACCTCGATGTTGGCCTTCCCGCCGCTCACCTTCATCTTGAACGAGATGAGGTCGAACGACCCACGCTGATAGACCTTGTCGGTCGGGTACGTAAATGTGCCGGGTCCGTTGTCGTCGCCGGCAGGATCCTTGAAGCTGACCTCCTGGGCGACGGCGGCCGCGGCCACCACGGCCGTGGCCATCAGGGCAAGAAACGCGTAACGCCACACTCGCTTCATATCAATCCCCCTTTCTCCTGCAATAGAACTTCGAAGCGCTCCGACCTGTGATGCCGTTGTCTTGCTGTACACCCCACCTCCTCTCCTCGAGGTCTCTACCCCTTGACCGCCCCGGCCGTGAGGCCGGAGACGAGGTACTTCTGCAGGAACAGGAACAGCGCGACGATCGGGATCGCCGTGACGATCGCACCCGCCGCGAAGTAGCCCCACTGCTGAGAGAAGCCTCCCACGAAGAAGCGCAACCCCACCGGTGCCGTGTACATGTTGACCTTGTCCATGAAGGTGGCCGCCTGAATGAATTCGTTCCACGCCGTCATGAACGAGAACAGCGCCGTCACGGCAACCGCGGGCTTCGCGAGCGGCAGCACGATGCGGTAGAAGATCGTCGCCGTCGAGGCGCCGTCCATCAACGCGGACTCCTCAAGCTCCCTCGGGATCGTGTCGAAGTACCCCTTGAGCATCCACACGCAGAACGGGATCCCCGTGATGGAGTAGATGAGAATCAGGCCGATGAAGTTCGAGCCAAGCCCGAGCCACTGCACGATGATGATGTACAGCGGGATCAGCATCAGCGTGCCGGGGAACATCTGGGAGACGAGAAACGACATCAGCCCGGCCCGCCGCCCGGGGAAGCGGAACCTCGAGAAGGCGTAGGCGGCGGTGCACGCCAGGAACACGCCCAGGATTGTCGTGGCCGTGGCCACGATGACGCTGTTGAGGAGCCAGCGGGCGAAAGGCTGCTCGGTGAACACCGACGTGAAGTTGGAGAACGAGAAGTGTGCCGGCCAGGGCATGATCGCCCGCAGCCGGTCCAGGAACGTTGCGTTGGCGGGGATGTCCACGATCATCAGGCCCTGCTGGCCCGAGAAGCCGATCGTGAAGACCCAGAGCAGCGGGTAGAGCGTGACCACGACGTAGATCAGCAGGATCACGTGGAGCGGTAGGTGGGGAAAGTCACCGGTGCGGGAGCCCACGCTCATATCCCCTCCGTCGCCTTCGTGACCTTGTTCTGCCAGACCCCGTAGGCCAGCAGGATCGCAAAGATCACCATCGAGTACGCCGCGGCGTAGCCGTAGCGGTACTGCTCGAAAGCGAACTTGTACGCCTGGGTGATCAGGATCTCGGTGGAGTGCCCCGGCTCCCCGGCCGAGACCAGGTAGATGATGTTGAACATGTTGAACGTCCAGATCACCGAGAGGATGATCGCCGGCACCAGGGCAGGCTTGAGCGAAGGGAGAGTGATGGAGCGGAACTGCTGCCAGCGGGTGGCGCCGTCCACACGCGCGGCCTCGTACAGGTCCGCGGAGATCGACTGCAACGCCCCGAGGGAGATCACCATCATGAAAGGCACCGACAGCCAGGCGTTGGTCGCGATGCACGCGAACAGGGACGTGGAGGTCTTCTCGAACCAGGAGACGGGGGTCCCGCCGCACATCTGGATGATCTGGTTGAAGACGCCGAACTGCTGGTGGAACATCCCCTTCCAGATCAGGGCCGTGATGTAGTTCGGCATCGCCCACGGCAGGATGAAGAGCACCCGGTAGTACGGCCGGCCCAGGAGCCCCTTGGTGTTGAGGATGAGGGCGAGGAACAGCCCCATCCCGACGCCGTACGCGACGTTGGCGACCGTCCAGATGACCGTGATGCCGAGCGTCCAGTAGATGTTCTGGTAGTTCCAGACGAGGCCTCCCGCCGTGCTGGTGGCTACGTGGAAGTCACCGAGTATGTCGGTGAAGTTCTTCAGGCCCACCCAGAGCTTGCTGAAGAGATCACCCATGGGGGCCTGGGAAGTGTAGAGGGACATGTCGCTGAAGGAGAGGACAACCCCGTAGAGGAAAGGCAGAAAAACGAGCAGTAGCATCCCAAAGAGCGCCGGGAAGGTGTACGTGTAGGCCTGGCGGTGCTTGCGGAGCGTGGCGCCGAGCCTGGTGGCGCTCCCGAACCCCACGAAAGCAAGTAACGCAAGCGCGAGCACCGCGAACGCTCCGAAGACCTGCCTCGTCCGCCCCGCGGCACCCGCAAGGCTTTCGGCGAGCTTGGCCTCGTGAACGGTCCCATCCGGTGCGATCAGCTCGAGCGGCCGCCTGAAGAGGTCCGCGTCCCAGGACCCCGGATGGAGCGTCCTTGGATCCCCGAGCGAAAGCTCGCTCACGACCGACGACGCGCGAGCCGCCTCCGCCGTGACCTCTCCCGCCACCGTGCGCTCCGTGATCCGCCGGTCCCCTGCCATCGTCGCGAAGGCGTAGCGCCCGTAGGCGACCATGGTTCCCAGGAGCAGGGTCGCGGCCACCACAGCGAGCACCCACCGTCGCTCGGCAATGGGGACGGCGAGGACCAGGAAAGCCAGCGCCGGGATCAGCACGGCGGCCAGCGGCGCCAGCCACGACGTCCGCGGCGGCGAAGGGACCGGCGTGGTCTCGACCGCAACGAGACCGACCACGGCCCCCTCCTTTGTCACCGGCGCCGCCAGGGCAAGCCCACCCCCGGGCATCGCAGCGATCTCGATCTCCTCCTTGCGGGCGCCACCCTCCTGGTGGTTGGTCTCGACGGCGGCGCGGAGCCGCTGGCCCTGGTCGTAGAGGGGCTTTTCCTCCCTGGCCAGGCGCCGAGGCGCCGCTTTGTCACCGCCGTCCGCTGAAGCGGTGGACGCCTCGAGCGACAGCCCGTCGAACGCGACGACCCGGATTGTCGTCAAAGCGCTGCTCCCCCGGGCGAAAACCGCGACCGCCCGGCGGACACTGTCCCCCACTCCACCTGCCCTCTCGACGATGTCGACCAGCGCGTTCAGCGAGACGAGGGCGACCCGCTCGGCCCGGGCGCGGTTCTCCTGCACCCTTGCCCGCACCAGCGTCCAATGGGAGAGGCCCACGCCGACCACCAGCGCGGCCACGAGCCCGGCGGCGAAGCGTCTGCGGTGGGACGGCTTCTGGCTCATTGCTGCTTCCGCAAAAGCTTGACCGACTCGACGACCTCCTTCTGAGCCTGGTCGAGGGCGGCCTTGACCGTCGCAGACTTCTGGACGATTGCGGCCATCGCCGAGCTTGCGGGCGTCCACATCATGCTCATCTCCGCCAGGTTCGGCATCGGGACGGCCGTCTCGACCTGCTGGCGGAAGACCTTCAGGATCGGGTCGTTCCCCACCTGCGGGTCGTTGTAGACCAGCTTGTTGGCGGGCGTCTGGCGACCCTCGACGGCCATGATCTTGGCCGCCTCGACGTCGGTCACGTATTTCACGAAGTCGTAGGCAACATCCTTGTTCTTCGACCCCGCAGCGATGTAGACGCCCTCCACCGTCATCCACGGGCGCATCGGCTTGCCGCCAGCCTCGTCCACGGTCGGCAGCGGCGCCAGTCCGTAGTCGATGCCCTTGGCGATCTCACCCAGGAACCACGGCCCCGAGAAGACGATTGCGGCCTTGCCGTCGTTGAACAGCGCGGTCACCAGCGCGGTCGAGGGCTCGGCCGGGAGGAACTTGTCCTTGTCCACCCACTTCAGAAGGAGATCGAGGGACTTCGCGTTACCCTCGCAGTCGAGGATCGGCTTGCCGGCCGCGTCGAACGCGCCGCCCCCGAAGGCGTTCATCAGGATCGCGTGGTAGTAGAAGTTGCTGTACCAGTACGCGACGCCGAACCTGCCGGTGCTGGCGTCTGTCAGCGACTTGGCGATCGTGACCAGCTCGCCCGTGGTCTTGGGGACCTTCGTGAGCAGCTTCTTGTTGTAGACCATCGTGATGACCTTGTAGTTGAACGGCAGCGCGTACAGCGTGCCGCGGTAGGTCATCGCCTCCACCGTGCTCGGCAGGAACCGGTCCCTCGTCGCCTTGTCCACGTAGAAGTCGATCGGCTCGATCGTCTTTCCAGCCTCCACCCACCCGCCCAGCCGGTCCTGGGCAAAGATGAAGATGTCCGGTCCCTTGCCGCGCGGCACGGCCGCGGTGATCTTGTCGGCGAGAGCGTCGTAGGGCACCGGCAGCGTGATGATCTTGACCCCCGACGCGACCTTGGCGGCGTTGTAGTTGGCCACGACCTTCTCGAACGCGGCCGCCTCGCCGCCCCGGTAGGAGTGCCAGACGATCAACTCCACCGGAGGGGCGGCCATCGCGGTCAGGCCAGCCAGGATGGCCACCGCGGCGCACAACGCTACGCGAGAACGTGCTCTCATCGCGATCCTCCTTACCCGAGACGCTGCTCGGTCTCGGCATCGAAGAGATGCAGGGAATCCAGCTCGATCATCAGGTTGACCTTGTCGCCCAGCTTCGGGACGTGGTGCGGGTCGAGCTTGGCGACCAGCATGTCGTCGCCCACCCGGCCGTGCACGACCACCTCGTTCCCGAGGGGTTCCGCGATCTCCACCTCAACCGTGAGCGGGTGGGTTTCGCCGTGCGTCTCCGTCCCCGCCTCCAGGATGTTCTCGGGCCGCACGCCCACCATCACGCGCCGGCCGACGTTTTTTGCCGTCACGGGACGCAGCGAGGCGGGCACCGGCAGCGTGTACTTGGAGGCGGCAAGCGAGGCGCCCCCGTCAGCGATCGTGGCCGCGATGAAGTTCATCGGCGGGGTGCCGATGAAGCTTGCCACGAAGAGGTTGGTGGGGTGGTCGTAGAGCTCCATCGGCGTGCCGACCTGCTTGAGGTCGCCGTCCTTGAGGACCGCAACCCGCTGACCCATCGTCATGGCCTCGACCTGGTCGTGGGTGACGTAGATGGTCGTCGTCTTGAGACGTTGTTGCAGCTTTGCGATCTCGGCCCGCATCTGAACGCGCAGCTTGGCGTCCAGGTTGGAGAGCGGCTCGTCGAACAGGAAGACCGACGGCTGTCGCACGATCGCCCGCCCCACCGCCACGCGCTGGCGCTGGCCGCCGGACAGCTCGCGCGGCTTGCGCTCGAGGAGGTGATCTATGCCCAGCATCTGGGCGGGGTGATTGACGAGCCTGTCGATCTCGGCCTGGGGCATCTTTCGGATCTTCAGGCCGAACTCGAGGTTCTCGCGAACCGTCATGTGGGGGTACAGGGCGTAGCTCTGGAAGACCATCGCGATGTCCCGGTCCTTCGGAGGAAGGTCGTTGACGATCCGGTCCCCGATCGTGATGGTCCCGCCAGTGATCTCCTCGAGGCCTGCGATCATCCGGAGCGCCGTGGACTTGCCGCAGCCGGACGGCCCCACCAGGACCATGAACTCGTGGTCCTTGATCTCGAGGTCCAGGTCCTTGATCACGACAGTCTTGTCGAACCGTTTCTGAATCGACTTGAGTGTCACACCAGCCATGAGCCTTCCCCCCGCTCGGGTCCCGAGCCTCGTCAGTGCCGGGCTGCGCGAACCATAATCTGAGCCGTCTTACCGTTCAAGGTCGTCTCGACGGCGCCCTCTGTCAAGGGCACCGCCACCCCGTTCCACTCGTCCCGCACCGGCCCGCTCCCCCATCCCTCCGGCGCCGGGAACCGCGCCACCACCGGCTTCTCACCGCGGTTGACCGCCACGACCACCGCATCGTCGGAGGACGGGTCCTTCTGGAGGAAGACCAGCAGATCGCCCTCCGCCACCAGCTTCTCGTGCACCCCGCGGGAGAGAGCCGGATGGGCCCGGCGGATCGCGATCAGCCGCTTGTAGTCGGCGCGGAGCGCCTCGTCCCTGGGTTTCCCCTCGCCAGGGAGGATGCCGCGATCCCCCCACGGCATGTCGCTGCGGTTCTCCGGCCACTCCCCGCCCGGGCGCCCGACCTCCTCGCCGTAGTAGATCACCGGGATGCCGATCGAGGTGAACTCGAGGACCGTGGCCAGACGGAAGAGCGTCGTGTCGCCCCCCAACTGGTAGAGCGCCCCGGGCACGTCGTGCGAGGAGAGGAAATGCACAAGCAGGTGGCCGGGTCGCACCTTCTCCCGCGACTTCAGGTACCTGTCGAAAGCGACCGCACGCCCGCGGCCCTGCACGAAGCCGAGCACGTTGCCCTGGAAGCCGAAGTCGAAGCCGGCGTCGAGCTCGTCCGTGGAGAACCATGGGTCGAGGACCTGGGCGTCTCCGCCCCACACCTCGCCGAGCAGAAAGAATCCCTGGCCGAGCTGCTCGCGGGTCCTGCGGCGGTGCTCGTCCCAGAACGGGTGGCCGACGTGCTTGACCGTGTCCAGGCGGAACCCGTCCACCCCCGACCCGGCCGCCCAGCCAAGCTGCGCCTGCAGCAGGAACTCGGCCACCTCGGGTTGCTCCGTCTTCCAGTCCGGCAGCCCCGCGACGCACGTCGTGAGGTCGTCCTGCCCGCAGGTTCCGGCGTCCTCGGAGCGCAGCCACGCCCGGGTCTTCGGGTCCTTGAGGTAGTGCGACCCGTAGCCGGCGTGGTTGTAGACGACGTCGAGCAGGACCTTGATCCCCCGGCGGTGGCACTCGTCAACCAGCGTTTTGAGCTCCGCCTCGCTCCCGAACCGCGGGTCGAGCCTCGTGAAATCGTCGGCCCAGTAGCCGTGGTAGGCCCAGTCGGGGAATCCTGCCCCCGTGACGAAGCCGTCGATGTTCTTGACGACCGGGGTGATCCAGATCGCGGTCGCCCCGAGCCCGGCGATCTCGTCCAGGTGCTGGCGCAGCCCCGCGAGGTCGCCGCCGTGGAACGCCCCCTTCGCCGAGCGGTCCACGTTGGCGTCGTTGGCGAGGTCGCCGTCGGCCCAGCGGTCGGTGATCGCGAAGTACAGGACCGCCTCGGACCAGTCCGCCTGCGGGACGACGGTCACTGGTTGCGTGGTGGGCGCCGCCGCCCTCGCCGGCGCGGGCCGCGTTCCCGCGCACCCCCAGGCCAGCACGAGGCCGACGAGGCACCCGATGAGTGCGCACTTTTTCATACGTGAACAAGACGACGCGTGGCGCGGGGAACCGGCATGCACGGGCATCTGGCTTTCTGGCCGGCGAGTATAGTCAGCGCCATCCGACCAGACAAGGGGCAACGGCGAACGCTCGATCGGGCGCGTGCGCACCGCCGGGCGACTTTCCGGCCGGCGTCATCGTCACCTCACCGCCCACGAACAAGGTCGTGCCTTTTCGTTGCGACGAGCCTTGAGCAAGAGCTCCACGAGCCCGGTCTCCGTTGAGACGCGTGCTCAACCGTCGTGAGCCCCCGCCGCCCGCCGCGTTCACCAATGTGGACACGGATTCGGCTTCTTGTATGAAAAACGTCCGCGGGGCACATGGCGACTGCACGCTGCTTGGCAACTGCCTTGCAGGCGCTTCGGGCAAGGAGTCGTGTAGCCGTGGGATCGCGAAAGGAGGGGAACCCGGAAGGCCACCCGGACACGACGTGGACGTCGGTGAACCACATCGGGGACGTTCGAGCAATCGAAGGTAACCATCACAGGAGGAAGGAGGACGTGCTATGAAGTTTGCCAAGTTTCTCATCTGTGCAGTCGGTGTTCTCGCTTTCGCGCTGCCGGCGTTCGCGCAGGCTCCGACCGGGACTCTCAGCGGTCGCGTGGACGATGGCAAGGACGCCCTCCCCGGGGTCCTGGTGACGCTCACGTCGCCGAACCTGCAGGGCGTGCGCACCGCGCTGACCGGTGTTAACGGCGACTACATCTTCACCTTCCTGCCGCCGGGCGAGTACAAGGTGAGGTTCGAACTCGCGCAGTTCCAGACCCAGGAGACGACCGTCAAGATCAACGCCGCCCAAACCCAGGCTCTCAACGCCACGTTGCCGCAGGTCAAGGTGGCGGAGGAGGTGACGGTCACCGGCACGTACGAGACGATCTCGGGCGGCTCCAACGCGGCGACCACGCTCACGAAGCAGCTGGTTGACGAGCTGCCTGTGCTGCGCACCATCGCCGGGGCGGTCATCGCCTCCCC
>JALHTD010000449.1 GCA_022865555.1 Thermoanaerobaculaceae bacterium
ATGATCATCGCGACCGACCAGGGGCTCGCAAAGCTCGGAATCCGCAAGGCCGACACCGTCGAAATCGCCGGTTACGCCCAGGCCACCGACCCCCTCAAGAAGGAGGGGCGCGACGTGCTGCGGCCCTGTGGCGCCAACGCCGCGATGGGCAAGGCCTACGCGATGGCCGGCGTGAAACCCGCCGACGTGAACGTCGCCGAGGTGCACGACTGCTTCACGGTCATGGGCGCCATCGCCGCCGAGGTACTCGGCAAGGCGCCCTACGGCAAGGGGGCGGCCTACTGGGCGGACGGCAAGGCGAGCGTGGGCGGCGAGTGCGCCATAAACACCTCCGGCGGCCTGATCGCCAAGGGTCACCCGATCGGCGCCACCGGCGTCGCCATGGTCGGCTGGTCAGCCTGGCAGCTCCAGGGCAAGGTTCCGACCGAGCTCCAGGTAAAGGCGCCGAAGGTGGCCGCCACGTTCAACATCGGCGGGCCGATCTGCTCCTCGGTATGCACCGTGCTGAAGCCCGCGTCGTAGCGGGCGTCAGGCTGCCGGCTGCGTCCTGAAAGCTAACGCTTTGGGTGCAGGCTCGCGGGGATGACGCCGTCGGGCGTCAGTTTGTCGATGACCTGCGGCAGCACCTCGGCGAGCTTGGCCTTCACCACGTCCGGCGTCAGGCCGACGCTCTGGGCCAGCGCCATGATCTTCTCCACGCCCAGGCCCTGCTCGATCTGCTGCGCCGTTGCGGGCAGGTTCTTGCCGGTGCTCACCCAGGACTGCACCAGGTTTGCCAGACCGCCCGAGTCGAAGCCCTTCACGATTCCGGCAAGACCCCCCGCCTCCGGGGCGCTTACCATCTGGAGCACGCTGTTGACGAGGTTCTTGTGCTGAGGGTCGCTCCCACCAAGAGAGCTGACCAGCTGACCGAACATTCCATCCAGAAGCCCCATATGTCCTCCTCCGAGGCTCAATGAGCCTCTCGTTACACTCTCACTGGCCGTCGCTCCTCCCGGCGCCCGGCTAGAACAGCCCGCCGCGGCGTCGGCGCGATGGTGTGCCCAGCAGCGCCCCGAGAAGGCCGCGCGTGACCTCACGGGCCACGGTCCGGGTCACCGAGGACTTGAGGATCTGCTCCATGGTGCTCGGCGGCTCTTTGCCGGTGCGGCGCGGCGTGGGAGGCGTCTGGACGTCCCAGCCGCCACCCGGCGACGGCCGCGCGGGCTCCGGCTCGGGTGCCATGCGGCGGGCGAGCATCTCGCGCGCGCTGTCGCGGTCGATCGCCTGAGCGTACCTGCGGACCTGCTCGGAATCGGCGAGCTTGGCGGTCATCTCGGGGTCGGTGAGCGGCCCCATGCGCGAGGCGGGAGGGATCAGCCGCGTCGCGAACGGCGGTGTCGGGACCCCCTTCGCCCCCAGCACCGTGATCAGCGCCTCGCCGATGCCGAGGGTCGTGAGTGTCTCCTCGATGTCGTAGAACTCGGTCTTCGGGAAGGTGCGCGCGGCGGCCCTGAGCGCCTTCTCGTCGTCGGGGGTGAACGCGCGCAGGGCGTGCTGGACCCGGTGCCCGAGCTGACCGAGGACGTCCGGCGGCACGTCCTTTGGGTTCTGCGTGATGAAGAAGATCCCGACGCCCTTGGAGCGGATCAGGCGCACGACCTGCTCGATCTGGTTGATCAGCTCCTTGCTGGCGTTGTCGAACAGCAGGTGCGCCTCGTCGAAGAAGAACACGAGCTTCGGCTTCTCGACGTCCCCGACCTCGGGCAGGTCGTGGTAGAGGCGGGCGAGCATCCACATCATGAACGTCGAGAACAGCGCCGGCTTGTCCTGCACGTCGGTGAGCTCGAGGATCGAGACGAGCCCCTGCCCGTTCACCGTGCGGATCATGTCGTCCAGGTCGAACTCCGGCTCGCCAAAGAACGCGAGCGCGCCCTGCTGCTCCAGCTCGACCATGTCGCGGAGCAGCACGCCCACGGTCGCCTTGGACATCCCGCCGTAGTCCTTGAGATCTGCAGCCCCGTCGCCGGTCAGGTACTGCAGCACCGTCCGCAGGTCGGGCAGGTCGAGGAGCGGCAGCTTGCGATCGTCGCAGTACTTGAACACCAACGAGAGCACGCTCGACTGGGTTTCGTTGAGCCCGAGCACCTTGGAGAGCAGGAGCGGACCGAACGAGGACACCGTGGCCCGCAGCTGCGCCCCGCGCTGCCCGGTGAGAGAGAGGAACTCCACCGGGAACCCCTTGCCGGCCCAGGCGTAGCCGGTCTCCTTCGCACGCTGGTTGATCCGGTCGTTGGCCTGCCCGGGAGTCACCACCCCGGAGAGGTCGCCCTTGAGGTCGGCCATGAACACGGGCACACCGGCAGCCGAAAGCTGCTCAGCGATGAGCTGCAGCGTCTTGGTCTTGCCGGTGCCGGTGGCGCCCGCGATCAGGCCGTGCCGGTTCGTCATCGCGATCGGCAGCGTCACGAGGGGCTCGGGGTGGCACGCCTCGTTGTGCACGATCGCCCCGAGCGTGATCGTACCTGCGGCGGCCGGCGCGAACGACTTGCGCGCCGCCTCCAGCACGCGCGGATCCACCGAACCCGCACCACCTGCGCTGGCACTCATCGCTGCACCTCCTGCGCGCTCCAGCTGTTCCGGATGCCGGGGGCGCCGGCATCGCCGCCGGCCGTGGCACCTACAGGGTGATCCGCAGGCCGGCGTTCACCATGTCCACGGTGTAGTTGTTCCCGAGGGTGTCGCGCTCCCACTCGGCGAGCAGCGCGATCCCGGAGGTCAGATTGATCCGCAACCCGGCGGCGTAGAACACGTCGCTACCCGAGTCCTTTCCGCTCGCGATGTCCCCGATCGCCTCGCTGAGGTCGCTCGTCCAGAAGAGGTAGCCGATCTTCCCGTAGATCCCGAAGATCCTGCCCAGGGGAATGCGGGCGGTCAGCGCCAGGTCCCACCCCGTGCTGCTGAACTTTGCCGTGGTCGAGCCACCCGTGCCGCTGATGGTCTTCTTGTACTCGCCGAAGTCCGTGTAGCCGGCCTCGATGCCCATGAGCCGCGCGGAGTCGCGGCCGATGAAGAGCTTGTAGCCGGCCCCTGTGGGGTTGCTGGTGGTGCTGCCCGACACGTCGAGGTTCGTCCAGCTGTACGTGCCCCCGATGTAGCTCTCCTGGGCGCGCGCCGGTGCCGCTGCCAGCGCCGCCACGACCGTCACCGCCGATGCGACCGAAATCCACGAACGGTTTGCCATTGTCACCCGCTCCTTGCGATGGCCGACATGAAGCACCTCGGACGCGATCCGGATGATACCACCCGCCCTCGTGCCCGGCTCTTCAGATCGCAGGCAAGGACTCGACGCCCAGGCGCGTGGCCTC
>JALHTD010000450.1 GCA_022865555.1 Thermoanaerobaculaceae bacterium
CTCCGGCAGAACGGTCGGGCGGCCGCTGGTGCGGTCCACCGCCAGGTGGCGGGTTTCTCCCTCCGCCAGAACGGTCCCGTCCGGACCTTCCACCCTGTACTCAAACACGACGCGTCGGCTCGCGATCTCCCTTACACGCACCCAGACGGTGACCTGGTCGTCGTACCTGGCGGGGCGGCGATAACGGCAGGTGAGCTCGCCCACCATCAGGAGCACGCCGCGACGCTCCCAGTCGGTGTAGGGCACTCCCACCGCGTGCGAGAGGGCTGTGCGCGCCACCTCGAACCAGACCGGGTACACGGCGTGGTGAACCACGCCCATCTGGTCGGTCTCGGCGTAGCGGGCGCGGACCGACACCGGGAAGAATGCTCCTGGCACGACGGCATTGTAGCCGCCAGAAGGAATGCTTCGTCCCCCGTAAGTCTTCCCCCGGGGTCGCGGGTGCCGTGCTAGGCTGTGCGGAGCACGAATGAGAACGCCCGATCCTCTGCTCCTGTGCGAGGACGAGCTTGGCCTCGTCACCGACCTGTACCAGCTGACGATGTTCGCCGCCTATCGGGAGAGCCGGCGCGGCGTCCGTGGCTGCTTCGAGCTCTGGTTCAGAGATCTCCCCCCGCAGCGAAACTTCCTCGTGGCCGCCGGGTTGGAGCCAGCGCTGGCGTACCTGCTCGCGCTTCGCTTCACGCCCGAGCAGATCGCTGCCCTGCGCAAGCTGGAGACGTTTCAGGGGGTCGCCGAGGGTTTCTTCGCGGACCTGGCCGGGCTGCGGTTCACGGGTGACGTGTGGGGGGTGCGCGAGGGCACCGTGGCCTTTGCCGGCGAGCCGGTGCTCCGGGTCGAGGCACCCATCGAGCAGTCGCAGCTCGTGGAGACCTACCTGCTCGCGGCCGTCTCCTTCTCGACGCTGGTGGCATCCAAGGCGGCCCGGGTGCGGCTCGCCGCGGGGGGCCGACGCGTCGTCGACTTCGGGTCCCGCCGCGCCCACGGCCCGCAAGCCGCGTGCTGGGCGGCGCGTGCCTCGTACCTGGCCGGGCTGGACGGGACCTCCAACGTGTGGGCAAGCTGCCGCCTGGGCGTGCCGCCCTCGGGAACGATGGCCCACTCGTTCGTGCTGTCATTCTCCACCGAGCAGGAGGCCTTCCGGGCCTACTCGAAGACGTTTCCGGACCGCACCGTCCTGCTGGTGGATACGTTCGACACGCTGGCAGCGGTGGAGCGGGCATGCCAGGACGCGGAGCTCCGGTTCGTGGCGATCCGGCTTGACAGCGGCGACATCGTGGAGCTCTCCAAGGCCAGCCGCGCGCTCCTGGACCGCAACGGGCGCAAGGAGGTGCGGATCGTGGCGAGCGGTGACCTGGACGAAACGCGAATCGCCAGCATCGTGGCCGCGGGCGCCCCGGTGGACTCCTTCGGCGTGGGCACACGCATGGTCACCTCGGCGGATGCCCCGACCCTGCAGGCGGTCTACAAGCTGGTGGCGGTCCAGGAGCCCGGCAAGGCCGCGCGGGGCGTCGCGAAGCGATCGGCGGGGAAGCGAACGGCACCGGGCACCAAGCAGGTCTGGCGCCGCCGGGGGCCGGACGGCGCCATGGTCGAGGATCTGGTGACTTCCGTGGACGACGCTCCTCCGCAGGGTCCGTGGGAGCCGCTGCTGGAGCCCTGGATCCGCGGAGGGACGCTCTGCCGGGAGGTGCCGGCCCTCCAGGAGAGCCGCGAGCATGCCCGCAGCCAACTGGCCAGCCTCCCGGAAGAGCTGCGGGCGCTCGCCCAAGCGCCGCCTTTCCCCGTGCGGCTGACTCCCGCCCTTCAGGGATCGAGGAAGGATGACGCGGAAGCCGGGCCTGCCCGGCTCTAGCGCCGGCACTTTCCGCGGCTGGACTGTTGATGGGGGCGCCGTGAAGGTGCGGTGCCCCGGCCACATGGTGCACGGGTACGACAGCCGGCGGGTGGTCGGAGCCTACTCCTCTTCCTCGTCGTCCTCGTCGTAGTCGTCGAGGTGCTCCGACTCCTCGTCCTCTTCCTCGTCCTCGATCTCCTCGTCCATGTCCTGCTCGAACTCCTCGGGCAGGGAGAACGCGTCGGCGTCCGAGTTGCCGCATACCTCGCAGGTGGCCCGGCGGATCTGACCCTCCCGCCAGATGAAGTCTTCCACCTCCGATTCGCACTCCAGGCAGATGAGGTAATCCGGTCGAGCCATTCATCCCCCCGTTGCCGGGCACAGCATGTGGTTGCGTGACCCGCTGACGAATGTAGCGGCCATGGCCCCGGGTTTCAAGAGCCCCTACGCCTCCAGCCGGCGGACCGCCAGCCCCACCGCGCCGCGCCCCGTGTGGGCGGCGAGGACCGTCGTGAGGTTGACGATAGGGATGTCGGCGACGCCGAAACGGGCGCACAGCCGCTCGGCGACGTACTCGGCAGCGCCGACGGCGGCGGCGTGCGCGATCAGCAGGCGCACCGGCCTCCCACCGGCGAAGCGGACTGCCCGTGTGACCAGGCCTCGCAGGGACGCCACGAAGCCGAGGTGGATGCCGTCTCGCGTGGCTTTCCCGTCCGCGCCGATGGTGAGCACCGGGTTGATCCTGAAGAGGCCAGCGATTCGAGCCTGCGCTGCGGAAACACGGCCCCCACGGACCGCCGTCTCGAGGGAAGGGAAGGCCGCGAAGAGCTTGATCTCCCGGCTCACGCTCTCCGCAATCGATGCCGCCTCGTCCAGACTGGCGCCGGCGGCGATCGCCTCGCCAACCGCCTCTGCCACCAGACCGAGCGTGACTGAGATCTGGCGCGTGTCAACGACGCGAATGCGCGTCGGATCCACCTGCTGGGCGGCGGCAAGCGCCGCCTGGTAGGTGCCCGAGAGGCCGGCGGAGAGGTGCAAGGACAGGATGCCCTCGTGGTTCTCGAGCAGGCGCCGGAAGGTGGTCTTGAAGTCCCCGACCGCGGGCTGGGAGGTCTTGGGAGGCACAGGCGAAGCGGCCAGGCGCTGGTAGAACTGGGGCGGCGTGATGTCCACGCCGTCCGTGTACGTCTCCTCGCCGAAGCTCAAGGTCAGGGGCACCTTCACCACCCCGATGGCGTGCGCGGTCGCCTCGGGGAGGTCGCACGAGGAGTCGCTCACCAGCGCGATCGCGGCATTGCGCGCCGCCAGCTGCTGGAGCACCATGTCGTCGATCTTGGTGCGCTCGAGCTTTCCGAAGTCCGCGAGCAGGGTGAATAGTCGCTGGGGCTCGTTCGTGTGCAGGTGGACGCGCAGGCGCAGGCCGCCGCCGGCGACCACCAGCGACCCGCCGAGCGGCGTCACTGCCTTGGCGATCGCCTTGCGGTCCAGCTGCTCGCCCGTCAGCAGCCCCTCGGAGCAAAACCGGTACGTGAGGTCGAACTCGGCGTGCGCGGCGGCAAAAGGCGTCGGCTGTGCATCGGAGAGCCCCGCCCGTCGCCAACTGGCGGCCCTGCGGTCGCGGAAGAAGGTCGATATCCCCTCCAGGAAGTACACAAACCCCTGCGCCCCGGCGTCCACGACTCCGTGGCGAGCCAAAACCGCCAGTTGCTTGGGGGTGTTGGCGAGCGCCTCGCGCGCCCGCTCCAGGCCCTTGCCGAGCAGCTCCCCGAAGTCGTGGATCTTGGCTGTCTGCTCCTCGAGAGCGGCTGCCCACGCCCTCAGGACGGAGATGATCGTGCCCTCCACCGGCTGAGCCAGCGCCTGCTGCGCGGCCTCGCTGCCGCGGCGGGCCGCCGCGACGAACTCCCGTGTCGTGACGCTCACGCGGTTGCCGATGGACTCCGCCATGCCGTGCAGGAACTGCGCGAAGATCGCCCCCGAGTTGCCGCGTGCGCCATCCAGCGCCGCGTCCGCCGCGGTGCGGACGGTTTGCCCCACGGTAAGCTCCGTGGGGGTCATGAGCGCCGCCGCAGCAGCACGCAAGGTGGAGGCGAGGTTTGTGCCGGTGTCGGCGTCGGGCACGGGGAAGACGTTGATGCGGTTGAGCGTCTCCTGCTCCCGCACAACCGCGAGTGCGCCCGCCCGCAGCGCCCGGGCAAGCCGTGGACCGGTTAGCTCCTGGACCATCAGTTGCTCCTGCATCGGAGTATAGGCCGACCGGAACGCCCGCGCACCGGCCTACCCCTCATCCTTATCCTCACTGGCGATCAGCTCCTCGAGGTCCTCCTCGGAGGCAAACGATGCCGGATCGTCGTTGCCGCAGATCGGACAGTGCGCCTCCAGCAGGCGCCCGTCCTGCCACTCGAACACGTAGGAGGGGGTCTCACACTCCAGGCAGATCATGTACTCGGGCTGTGCCATGGCGCAATCCTATACCAGAGCCGAGCCGAAGGGGTGAGGCCGGGGGCGACGCAGGCCGGGACTCCCCGGACCGGGACCCGGGGCGCTGCTAAGATCGCGGTGTGAGCCGGCCGGCAAGAGTGCACGACCTCAACTGGCGGCGGGTGAGGCACCTGCGCAGCGCCACCCACCCGAGTGGGGGCATGACGCGCCGCCTCGTCGCCCCGCCGTGGGGTGTGCAGGAGAGGGTGTGGCGAGTGCGGCCGAAAGGGGATTTCGAAACCTTGGTTTGGGGCGCGCATGGCTCCAGCGTGGCGCTTTGCTACGCGAACGGTATTCGCGGCACTGGTGGACGCCCGCTGCAGGTTGTGCCGAAGCCCGCACCGGAGAGGTGACACATGGGGACGATTCTTGTGACCGGAGGCGCCGGCTTCATCGGCTCACATCTCACCGCCCGGCTGCTGGCGCGCGGCGCCGACGTCGTCTGCCTCGACGACTTCAACGACTACTACGACCCCGCGTTCAAGCGCGAGAACGTCCAGCCGTTCCGCGGCAGCCCTCGTTGGCGCCTGGTCGAAGGCGACATCAGGGACTCTGCCCTGGTCGAGGAGACCTACCGGACCTTCGGGATCACGACGACGGTGCACCTCGCGGCCCGAGCCGGCGTCCGCCCCTCGATCCGCTTCCCCCGCCTCTACGAGGAGGTCAACGGGGTCGGCACGCTGAACCTGCTGGAGGCGGCGCGCCGGTCGGGCGCGCGGACCTTTGTGTTCGGCTCCTCGTCGTCCGTCTACGGGACCAACTCCAAGGTGCCGTTCTCCGAGGACGATCCCATCAACTGCCCCGTGTCCCCCTACGCCACGACCAAGCGCGCCAACGAGCTGATGGCCTACACCTACCACCACCTCTACGGGCTCTCGGTCACGTGCCTGCGCTTCTTCACGGTGTACGGGCCCAGGCAGCGCCCTGAGATGGCGATCTACCACTTCACGGAGAAGCTCGCCCGCGGCGAGGCGGTCCCTCGCTACGGTGACGGCTCCAGCGCCCGCGACTACACCTACGTCGATGACATCGTGGAGGGCACCCTGGCGGCTCTGGACGCGGCCCCACCGTTCGAGATCGTGAACCTCGGCGGCTCGCGCACGACGATGCTGCATCGCCTCATCGAGCTGATCGCCGGCGCTCTGGGCACCGAGCCGCGGGTTCAAGCGCTGCCGCCGCAGCCGGGCGACGTCCCGATCACGTTCGCCGACGTGAGCAAGGCGAAGAAGCTGTGGGGGTGGGAGCCGCAGGTTTCGATCGAAGAGGGGATCCGGCGTTTTGTCGACTGGTTCAAGCAGAACCGCTTCCGCTGAGCCCGTCCCGACCCTGCGCCTCGTGCAGGTGGGCCTGGTCGCCTGGGGTCTGCTCGTCGGCGGCTTGCCGCTGCTTTCAGGAGCCCCCGGCGGCGACGACGCCTACTACCATGCGATGTACGCGCAGCAGCACGCGCGCTGCTGGCGTGGCGGGGTGCTCTTCCCCCGCTGGTACCCGGACCTCAACGGGGGGCTGGGGTCGCCCGAGCCGCGCCCACGGCCAGTGCTGCCGCTTGCACTCCACGCGGCGTTCGCGCTCGCGCTCGACGATGCGGTGTCCGCTGTTTCCCTTGCGACGTTGCTCATCCCTCCGGTCGCGGGGCTCGTGATGCTGGGGGCGTCCCGAAAACGGGGAGCGCCACTGTCTGCGGCCGCAGTGGCGGCTGCCGCGTGGGCCGCCGCTCCGTACCTCATGGTCAGCCTCCACGAGCGAGCGGCGTTGCAGGAGGCGTGGGCATGCGCACTCCTGCCCTGGGTGCTCGCGGCGCTGCTGCCGCCATGGCCCAGAACGGAGAGGGACGCTGCTCTCGGCGGTTGCGCCTTTGCGCTGCTGCTGGCAACCCAGCTCCTCTTCGCGTTCATGGCGGGGATCGTGATTGCGGCGGCTCACCTGGTGTCGCGACAGCGGCAGCCGCTGCGGGCCGCCGCGGCCGTCGGCCTGGGGCTCGGGCTGGCGGCGGCCTCCTGGGTGCCAAACGTGGCGTCCCTGTGGCGGGTCCAGGGGGAGAGGTTCGCGTCGGGCTGGTTCGACTGGCGCGCCCGCTTCCTCTTCACGGGTGGAGGCCCCGACCCGGTGCTCGCCGGCCACATGCTCGCGGTGTTCCTTGCCGCCTCTGCGGCAGCGCTCCTGCTCCTCGTGATGAGGGAGGCGCCGGGGAACTCCCTGGCTCTGGGTGGGCTCGCGGTGGCGGCGATGGCGACGCCCGTGGCGTTCTGGCTCTACGCGTTCGTCCCCGGTTTCGCGCTGCTGCAGTTCCCCTGGCGTTGGCTCGCGCCGGCCTCCTGCCTGATCGCGATGGCGTTGGCCGCGACGGCGCGGCGGTGGGTGAGGCTCGTCTGCGCGGCGATCTTTCTCCTGCCGCTATTGATCCCGTTTGCCTGGCGTTGGCGGCTCCCGCCCGGCCCCCCTGTGCGTCCCTCCGACCCGCCGCACCGGGCAGCGCAGTCGGCGACCCGCTTCGGAGTGCCCCCGATGCTGCCCTCCTTCCCGGCGACGCTGCCGCACGGGGTGGACCTGGCCAAGGCTCTGCGCGCGGCTCCGGCGGCGAGGGCGGCCCTCGCCGCGCCCGAGCCGGCGGGTCCCCGGGTGTGGGTGTGGCGGCTCGACCGCGCCGTTCCTGTGTCGGCCGTGCTGCCGCTCCTCGCCGACGACGGCTGGAGAGCAGAGCTCGATGGTGCCCCGGCTCCATGCAGAACGCGGGACGGCCTGGTGGAGGTGGCTGTTCCCGCAGGGCGCCATGCGTTGCGTCTCGCCCAGGTGCTGCTCCCCGAGGACCTCCTCGGCATCGCGGTCACTGCCACGGCCGCGCTCGGTCTCGCGCTCTGGTTTGGGCGGAGGAGGAGCCTGAGATCGGCGCAGCGCCGGGCAGCCCGGGCAGGTGATAGACCGCGATGCTGCCGCCGATCGTCGCCACGAGGCGGCCCCTCGTCTGCAACAGCGCCAGCAACTGCTCGAGCCGGTGCGCCTCCGCCTCGTCGCGAAGCGCTCGGAGATAAACGGTCCCTATGGCGGCTGTGGTGGCCGCGACCGCGTAGTACCCGGGCGCGACCGGCGAGCGCGAGGCCAGGAAATCCACCGCGCCCGTGAGGTGCGCCTCTGGGAAGCCGGCGCCGGCGTGCACGAACGCGATTGGCCGCCAGCCGTTCCTCTCCGCCTCCCGCGCAGCGCGTACCCAGTCCTGCTCCCAGTCCACGTTGGAGTCCGAGAGGATCCTGCCGCCGCGCGCCTGCCCCCCGGCCAGGAGCGAGAAGTGCGAGATGTAGTGGGGGAACGGCAGGAGCGCGCCAACGGCAAGGCTCCCGGCGAGAACCCCCCGCAGGAGAGGCCTCCAGCCCGATGCTGCCTGCGCCCCGAGCAGCGCGAGCAGGGGGACGACCGGCATCAGGTGGCGCGCCCCGATGTTGTAGCCGCTCGCGCCAACCACGAGGAGGTAGCAGAAAGCGTAGAACGCCAGCACCATGGAGTTGCCGTCCCTCCTGCGGACGAGCGCGACCAACCCCGCCAGCGTGAGGAAGAGGAAGGGGAGCGTCGTCTTCAGCGCGAACGCCGCCGGGTAGTAGAGCGGGAACCCCTCAGCACTCACCTTGCCCAGGAAGTAGTTGAGGTGCCCGTGCAGGCCTGCGTAGTGCACGTAGGCGAGCCCGAGGCCGTAGTGCGCGAGCGCGGGGCTCAAACCGGCGAGGGCCTGGAGGCGGTCGAGAGTGGCCGCCGAGCCAGGCCAGAGAGCCATGTACGCCACGATGGTCGCACGCTCCTCGCCTGCGCTCACGTTGCGCAACAGCGGCCAGAAGCCGGCAAGCACGACCGCCAGCGCCAGGACCCCGGCTCCCGCGTAGGCCGCGAGCAGGCGATGGCGACGCGTACGGAGAACGTGAACCAGGAGCCTCACCGCGGTCAGCGGGACGAGGTAGGCGGCGGAGAACTTGGTCAGCAGCGCGAGCCCCAGCCAGAGGCCGAAAGGTACCCACCCGGCCTTCCGACCCGCGAGCCACAGCTCCAGAGCCAGCAGGGCCGCGAGGACGGTCGCGGCCGTCGCGACGTCGGTGTGAACAACGAACGCGTGGCCCAGCACCAGCGGCTGGCTAGCCACGGCGAGCGTGGCCAGCATTGCCACCGTGCGGCCCCCGATCAGGCAGCCCCAGCGCCACACGCCCCAGAGCAACAGGACGAGGAAAGGCAGCATCGCCAGGCGCGCCGTCCGGAGGATCGTGAGCGCCGGCCGCGTGTTTAAGTAGAGGAACTGGCGGATCTCCTCGGTCAGGACGTGCAGGCGCGCCACCGCGGGCGCCTGGGTGCCCCGCAGCCCCGAGGCCTGGAGCGGGAGCCCGGCAACCAGCTTGGCCAGGGGTGGGTGCTCCGGGTTGAGGTCGCCGTGCCCGTCGTGGAGGTAGGTGAACGCCGCGAGCGTGTGGTAGGGCTCGTCGCTGGTGCCGGAATTGTTCCAGCCTGCCGCGACCGCCAGAGCGCACGCGGCGGCCGCGACGGCAAACGGCGCGAGCTGCCACCGGCGGTCGGCGCTCTCGCGCCACGCCCGCTTCCACCGTGCCGTGCCGGTCGCCTCCATCGGTCTCCTCATCATACGACCGCAGGCGGAGAAGCGCGGGGCGCGTCAGCGCCTGTCGGGCTCGACCACTTTGAGCAACGCCCGATCGGCGCTGATCGCGACGAAGATCTCCTCCCCGAAAGGGTTGGCGATCGCCCGGGCGGGCAGCGAC
>JALHTD010000451.1 GCA_022865555.1 Thermoanaerobaculaceae bacterium
CGCCGAGCCGAGATGCTCGGCCTCGTTCGCGTTCGGCGCGCCGCAAACGCCTACGAGCTCGCCTTCGACTCGGCCCACCCCCGCTCGCACCCGACCGCGATGGCGCTGCTCGCAGCGATCCCCGGGGCAATCGTCACCCCGGCGCAGGTCGTGCGGCTCCCCATGGCCGGGCGTGACCCGGCCGCGGACGCCGCGGAGCTGCTCGGGCTCCTGCCCCAGGGGGGTGAGCCCGCGGCGTAGGGCAGCTCCATTGTGTCGTACCTCACAGAACGCCAGGGCGAGGACCGGCATCATTTCGAGCGACGAGGTCATGAGAACGATCGCGAACATCACGCTCATCGCTGTTCTCGCGGCGGCGCCGACGATGGCGCAGTCGGCCGGGGGGACACCTGTATCTTTCGGCGGCGATCTCGGGCTGTTCGCGCCCTTTGAAAGCGGGGCCGGCAGCAGCTTCACTCTGCGCGGAACCGCCGACTTCTACTGGTGGTCTCCAACTGGGATGCGCTTCGCACTCGGGTGGGCCAACCCCACTCTCGGGGACGAGCCGTTCGACGCCAGCGCCGACATCACATACCTGAGTGCGAGCGTGATCCACTCGTTCAGCGCGGGAGGCCTGCACCCATACGGCCAGGCCGGCGTTGGTCTCTACCACCTCTCGGGCGACGGTTCGGGGACCGAACTCGGGCTCACGTTCGGAGCCGGTCTCGAGTTCCCCCTGGGGTGGGAGCACCTCCTGCTGACGCCCGAGTTGAGCGCCCACATCGTGTCCGGGGACGGGCCCCGCTTCTCGCTTGCGCTCACCGTGGGTCTGCACACGAGGCCCGAATAGCGGGATTGTGAGCGGCCGGATCGTCGGCCCGCAGGAGAGCTACTCCGCAGAGGTGCCCTCGGCGATGGCGGTGCGGATCTCTCGCGCCAGCGTCCTCATGTCGAAGGGCTTCTGCAGGAAGCGCAGCGTTCCGGCCCCGACGCCGCGCCGCACCGCCTCGTCCTCGGTGTAGCCGGACATCAGGATCACCTTGAGCCGGGGCCAGCACTCCAGCAGCCCGCGCGCCAGCTCGGCGCCCGACACGTCCGGGAGAAGCAGGTCGGAGAGAAGGACGTCGAAGGCGGACTCCTGGGGCAACCGACGCGCCTCCTCGGCGCTCCCCACCGCTGCGACCTCGTAGCCCAGCATCGTGAGCACGTCCACCAGGCCCTCGCGCGCCCCCGTTTCGTCCTCAACCACGAGGACGCGCTCGCCCCTGCCGCGCGGCAGATCATCCGCCTCCACGCGCGACGCAGCCTGCACGAGGGCCTCGCCCGTGCTCGCCTTCGGCAGCTCGATCCGGAACACCGTGCCGCCGCCCTCGCGGTCCGACACGCGGATCGTGCCGTCGTGCTGGGTGACGATCCCGTGCACCACGGCGAGCCCGAGCCCGGAGCCCTTGTCCGCACCCTTGGTCGTGAAGAACGGCTCGAAGATACGGTCGCGGATCCCCTCCGGCACCCCCTGACCCGTGTCCTCCACCGACAGCCATGCGGTGCCGCCCTCCCCCACCCCGGTGCGGACCACGAGCCGCCCTCCCTCGGGCATCGCATCGGAGGCGTTGACCACCAGGTTCATCAGGACCTGGTCGATCTGGCCGCGGTCAGCGATCACCGGCAGGGGCTCGTCGGCGAGCTCGACGGCGAATGCGATGTTTTCGCGCACCAGCCGCCGGAGCAACTGCGTCGCCCCGCCCACGACCTCGCTGAGGTCGAGCCGCTCGGGCTTGGCCGTCTCGCGCCTGGAGAACAGCAGGAGCTGGCGGGAGAGCGCGGCGCCGCGCCGGATCTGTTGCTCCAGCTCGTCCACCGTGTCGGCGACTCGCCGGGGATCGTCGGGGTTGTTGTGGATGATCTGTGTCTGGCTGAGCATCGCCTGCAGCAGGTTGTTGAAGTCGTGCGCCACGCCCCCGGCGAGCCTGCCGATCGCCTCCAGTCGCTGCACCTGGCGCAGTTGCTGCTCGAGCAGGGCCTCCTGGGTCACGTCGCGCTTGACCGCCACGAAGTGCGCAACCCTCCCCGAGGGGTCGCGCACCGGCGAAATCGTCGCATCTTCCTCGATCAGCGACCCATCCCTGCAGCGGTTGACGAAACGGCCCGACCACACCTCGCCTCGCCACAGCGTCTCCCACATCTCCCTGTAGAAGCCCTCGTCGTGCTTACCGCTCTTGAGGATCCTGGGGTTGGCGCCGAGCACTTCCCCCGCGGCGTAGCCGGAGATGCGCTCGAATGCGGGGTTGACGTACTCAATCGTTCCCTCGACGTCGGTGACCATGATGGCCTCGGCCGCCTGCTCGACAGCGGCGGCGAGGCGCTTGCGCTCCTCGGTCTCCCGCCTGCGCTGCGTCACGTCGCGCACGGTCCCGAGCGCGCCAACCACGCCTCCGTTCTCAAGCAGCTGCACGCCGGAAAACTCGCCGTCGAGCCACGACCCGTCACGGGCCTTGATGCGCAGCTCGAACAGCCCGGGTGATCTCTGGTCCAGCACCCGGGCGAAATTGTCGAGCGCATAATTCAGATCATCTGGATGCACCAGGTCCGCGAACGGCCTCCCGACCCACTCGCTGCACGACCACCCGGTGATCCTCTCGAAGGCGGCGTTGAGAGAGGTGAGCGTTCCGGTCATTGAAAGCGTGAACACCACGTCCTGCATGGTGTCCACGAGCCTGCGGTAGCGCTCCTCGCTCTCACGGACGGCCGCCTCGACCTGCTTGCGCTCGGTGATGTCCCGCGCGTTGACGACCATGCCGTTCACTCCGGGAACGTGGAACAGGCTGCGCTGCACCGCGTCGAGCACCCGCCAGGAACCGTTGCGGTGGCGGCCCCGTAGCTCGACGCGGCCGATCGCCCCGGGCTGCTCCCGGAGCTCCCTGAAGAGCTTCCGCACTCTGACCACGTCGTCGGGGTGCACGAAGGCGAATACGCCGGCTCCCACCAGTTCCTCGGGGGGAAACCCGAGCACGTCGATCGAGGAAGGACCGGCGAAGGTGATCGTTTCCCGGCGGTCGAGCACGACCAGGAGATCGGCGGACTTTTCGATGAGCGTACGAAAACGCTCCTCGCTCTCGCGCAGCGCGTTTTCCGCGCGGGCGCGGCGCTCCTCGCCCTCCGCAACCTGCAGCGCGAAACCCAGGTCCTGGGCCAGCTCGTCGAGCAGGCTCACGATCTCCGGCGCGAAGACGTCCCGCTCCTCGGAGTACACCGAAAACGCCCCTCTCGCCTGCCCGTCCACCGCAATCGGAAAGGCTGCGGTGGAGCGGAAGAACCGCTTCCGGCCCGCATCGCGCCAGGGGTCGACGCTCGCGGCGGCGTCCCAGTCGTTGACCACCACGGCCCGCCCTTCGCGGATCGCGGTTCCGGTGGGCCCACGACCCTCGGGGGAGTCGTCGCACCGGATCCGCACCTCCTGGAGGTAGCCCTCCTCGAAACCTGCCGAGGCGACCGGCCGTACCTCACCGGTTTTGAAGTCCGCAAGGCCGACCCACGCCATCCTGAACCGACCGTGCTCGACGGCGATTCGGCAAGTCTGGGTCAATATCCTGTCCGTGTTCCTCTCGCGCACCATCAGCTCGTTGATCTCGGTGATGGCCCGCAGCAGCCTGTTGAGGAAGCGGATCCGCTCCTCGGCGGCCTCACGCTCCGAGAGGTCACGCACGATCGAGAGCACCGCTCGGCCCTCGTCGAGCTCGGCCAGGCGGCTGCTCACCTCGACCGGAAAAGTGCTGCCGTCCTTGCGCAGGTGTCTGGTCTGGAAGACGTGCCCGTCAGGCAGCGACGCCCTGGTCATCTGGTCCTGCAGGTTTCCCCGTGCCTCCTCGGCCCGCAGGTCGCGAATCGTGAGCCGCAAGAGCTCCTCGCGGGAGTAGCCGTAGAGCGTCTCGGCCTTCCGGTTCGCGTCGAGGATCCGCCCGTCGGTTCCCACGAAGAGGATCGGGTCGTTGGCGTGGTCGACGAGGAGCGCAAATCGCGCCTGGCTTCGGGAGAGCGCCGCCTCGTACCTGGCCCGCCGCGCCCGCCACAGGCCGAAACCGGTCGCCACCAGCGCCAGGGCGAACCCCACCATGGTCAGCGCGCTGCTGCGAACCTCCTTGCGATAGGCGACGAGCGCCTCCTCGCGGTCGATCTTCGCGACCAGGCCCCAAGGTGTGCCATCGATTTTGCGGGTAGCGGCAAACACCGGAACACCCCGGTAGTCCAGGTACGTGCCGAAGGTCTCCTGCCCATCGACTGCCGCGCGGGCGGCCAGCGCAGGAACGTCGGCGCGCAGCGCGTGCGTGAGCGGCTGCGCGGCCCGGTGCCGCAGCGGACTCACGAACACCACTCTGTCGCCGTCCCTCCGGACAAGGAGCACTTCGCCAGATTCTGTTGGCAACGGCTCCCGAGCCAGCAGGGGGTACAGCCACGCCGTCGGGTCGGTCGCCACGATGGCCGCCCCGAGTGTCGCGGGGCGCCCTCCCGTCGCGGAGGCAGGCTCCGTGATCGGGGCGCCGAAAACCACCAGAGGCATACCCTCGGGCCCGCCGCAGAAATCGGCGAAAGGCTTGCCCGCCATCGCGAGCCGCCGCACCACGGCCGGGCACTCCCCGCCGCTCGCGCTCTCACCCGAATTGCTAGCGAGCATCGCGCCCGCGGCATCGAGGACGTAGATGGCGCGGTGGCGGTGCGCGCGCGTGAAGACGTCGATCACACCCTGCAGGTGGGCCGCGGCATCCGCGGAGGCCGCCTCGGCACGGCCAGCGTGTGCTGCCGTCACGGCGACCACCGTCGGGAAGTTCGCCACCGTGGTGGCGTCAGAAATTCCGCTAGCGACCCAACTTAGGATCGCGGCCTTGCGGTCGTCCGCCATCGCGTCGAGGCGGGCCTCCCACGCCCCCACCACCTGGGCACGCTCCGCGGGTGCATAGACGAACAGGAAGTAGAGGGCGCCGGCCACGAGAGCGCCGCCGATGCCCACGATCAGTGCGAAGGCACCGGTGGGCCTTCGTTCGCGATCCTCACGCCGCTTGTGAACCCCGGGCCGCGCCCGGCTCATCGCTGCCCCCGAAAGCCGTCCGCCATCGCGAACCGAGCCGGGAGCGCGCGGTGTGTTGCCGTGCCCGTGGGCAAGAGCACCGTCGCCATCGGGTTTCCTTCCAGCCAATGTAGCAGTCCGGCTCCGTCCCTGTAAACGACGCTGGCGCACTCGTGTGGAGTGCTTCTGCACCCGCAGCGTCAACGGCGCGACGGTGTCCGGCTCGCGGATCGCAGGAGACGGCGCTTGACGTCGTGCCGAAGGGGCCGCAGTATTCATGCGGGTTCAGTTTGTTGGTTCGCGGAGGCGTGCTGCACAGCGAAGGCCGTTTTCCGGGAGGTGATCGATGAATTCGGCGTCGGGTGAGCCAGAGGCGGTCGGGCTCGACGATCTGGCTCGGTTTCTCCTCCCCGACGAGACCGTGGGTAGCGCTTCGGACACCCTCAAGCCCTTGCGCTGTCGGGTCGAGTCGCGGCTCCCCGTGCCGAGCGGCGCGTGCCCGGGTGCGGTGTTCACCGTACAGGCCGGCAGCGAGGTCTCTGTCTTCGCGTTCAACGCACCGACCGACCGTGACCCGGACCTCGTCCTCCTGCCTCCCGGCGCCGGGCCACCCGAGAGTTGTGCCGGACAACTGAACCTCACTCCGGGGTCGTGCTGGCTCAAGGTGCAGCACAGGGTCAGCGTGGAGGTCGAGGGCGGCGGCCCGCTCGCCCACACCGGGATGCGGCTCCATGCCGAGGCCCCAGTGGTCTTCAGCGACTACCGGCTGCACGACCCCGGCGAGAACGCCGCACGGGCCGTCGCCGCGGACCTTCTCAATCCGCGCTTTGCCCAGCGCCTGGACGACGTCCGCGCGTTGCGCCCGCACGAGGCGCTCGCCTTCCAGGCCACGGGGACGCTGCGCGCCGCAGTGGAGGTGAGCTGGTCCGACGTCCTGGCGAGCGGCCTTGGTGCCCTCGCCGGTATCGTCGGCGCCGCCGCGCCGCTGGTCGTGGAGTTGCCCGCTGCCGCCAGCGTGAGCGGCACCGTCACCCTGGCGGATGAGTTCACCGTGGTCTTCTCCCGCCTGCCGGACGGGCGCACCCGGGCCGCGGTCAAGAAAGCCGCTTCCCGCACCTTCGCCGGAGCCGCCGACCTCGGTCTCTCCGTCGAGCTCGCCGATCCCCAGCAGATCGAGTCGGCGCTGCGCGACGCGGTGGCAGGTCTGCTCGGGGAGGAGTACGCGACGGTGCGGGCGCTCGTCGACAAGGCGTCGCTGGCGGAGCTCTCCGAGAACGAGCGGTGGGCCGCCGAGGCGCTCGCCGCGCGTCTGGGCCTCGAGGAGCTTCCCAAAGGCTTCACGACCCTCCGCGAGAAGCTGCAGCAGCTCGAGGGAGCGATCGCCGAGGCCGTCGCCGAGCTCGCGACGGAGAAGCTCGCGGCGGGTTTCGCCTACGAATACGACCGTCTCGCCCGCGGTTCCTCCGTGCTCGAGGTGGTGCTGAGCCCCGACGCCCTCGCCGCCCATCACGCCTCTCTCTGCAACGGGGACCTCGAGCCCGTCCTCTCCGCGATCCTCGGCGCCGCCCCGGGCCTCGCCCTCGAGGGCTACCTGCACCGGCGCACGCTGGAGCGGGCGCATAGCTGGGGCTTCACCCTCGCCATCGGGCCATGGGCCGCCAGAGGCAGACAGCGGCGCGCGCTCACCCGCGTCGTCGAGGAGGACATCACCGGCAGGACGAGGGTGAGCTGCCTCGGCCTCGGGGCGTACGAGGGGCGCTGGCTCACGAACGTGGCCGAGTGGACCGTGGACCTGCGGGCCGACATGCCTCGCTTCGCGCCCGAGGGCGCTCCGCGCCTCTCGGAGTTCGCGCTCGGCCTCCACCTCGCCTGCCACTGGCGGCAGGAGTCGCTGGCCGAGGACAGGCTCGACGAGGTCCTTGACGTTGCCGCGCTGTGGGGCGCGCTCGACCCTGAGCACGCCGCCGACGTGAGGCGGCGCCTGGCCCCGAGACTCGGCCGTGCCGCCGACCTGATCGTGCAGCTGCGTTTCGACGATGCGGCATTCAGGAGCGTGCTGCCATCTCTCGCAGCCGGGCGGGACGCCGACTTCGCCGCCGCGCTGGGCGCCGCAATGCCGTTGCGCACGGGCTCGCACGGTCGCGGCGACCCGCGCCGGCGTCGCGAGCTCTACGGGCCACTCTGGGCGCACGTCCTCGACCACCCGGACGCCCCGGCGCGCGCCCTGGTGGCGCTGGCCCGGCAGCACCTCGCCAAGGGCGAGGAGCCTCAGCTCGGCTTTCTGGAGGAGAACTACCTCAAGCTGGCGCCCACCTGCACCTTTGTCGGCCTGGCCAGGGTAGCCAACCAGAACACGGCCGCCGCCTGGCGGGAGTTCCGTTCGGGCGCCATCCTCCTCCACGAGGCCGTCGCTGCAGCCGCCGAGGACGACGGCACCCTCGAAAGGGTTTTCTCCCTGATGGTCAACCTCTGGGCGCAGACCCACCACGTGAGAGCGCTCGGCGCGTTTCTGCTCGACGCGGCTTCAACCGCGGGCGTCGCGTCCGCGGTCGTCCGTACCCTGACGGTCACCGCCCGGGACGCCGGCGGTGAAAACGCCCTGGTGGTCGCCGCGCCGGCGACCTGAGGGGCGGAGCGCTCCCGACCCCACGCGCAGGCCCCTGCGCTACAATCCCTCGGTTGGACGAGGAGCGAAGGATGAGCAACGCCAACACGAAAAAGGGAACCATCGCGATCCTGACCGGCGGCGGCGACGTGCCGGGCCTCAACCCCGCGATCCGCGCGATCACCGTGCGCGCACTGCGCGAGGGTTATCGGGTGCTCGGGATCCGTCGCGGATGGGCGGGCCTCGTCGAGCTGGAGCGCGAGAAGGACAAGCCTCAGGACGATCTGGTCAACGAGCTATCCGAGGAAATCGTCAACAGGGTCGGCCGCACGGGCGGCACTTTCCTGCACACCTCACGCACCAACCCCAGCAAGGTGCCTCAGGGACAGCTGCCACCGCACATCAAGGACAAGTACCAGGGCGACATCGTGGACGTCACCCCGGATGTGCTCGCCAACCTGGAGTGGCTGGGTGTGGACACGCTCATCCCCATCGGCGGCGACGACACGCTCTCCTACGGCGTGCGGCTGCACAAGGAGGGGGTGCGCGTCATCGCGATCCCAAAAACGATGGACAACGACGTCCATGGTACCGACTACTGCATCGGCTTCTCCACCTGCGTGACCCGCACCATCGAGATGACTCATGCCCTGCGCACGTCGGCGGGCAGCCACGAGCGCTTCCTGGTGATCGAGGTGTTCGGGCGCTACGCCGGATTCACCGCGCTGCTGCCCACCATGGCCGGGGCGGCCAACCGCTGCGTGATCCCGGAGCACGTGTTCGACATCGAGCAGCTGTGCCAGTTGCTGACCAAGGACCGCTTCTCCAACCCCAGCAGGTACAGCGTGGTGCTGGTCTCCGAGGGTGCGACGTTCAAGGGGATGGACGAGATGGTGTTCGAGGATCAAGAGGTTGACGCCTACGGCCATAAGAAGCTGGGCGGCATCGGCGACCGGGTTTCGCGGGCGCTCCGCGACATCTCGCCCAAGTTCAACGACGGGCGGCGCATCAACGTGATCAACCAGCGCCTCGGCTACCTCGTGCGCTGCGGAAACCCCGATGCGCTTGATTCGATCGTGCCGATGGCGTTCGGCAACCTCGCGATGGACCTCGTGCTGGACGGGGTCTCGGGGCGTCTGGTCAACGTACGCAACGGGCGCTACGACAACGTTCCCATCGAGGTCGTCGCCAGTCGCAAGAAGATCGTGGACGTGCGCAAGTTCTACAACACGGAGCGTCTGCGCCCGATCTACGAGCGCTTCGAGGCCAAGCCGCTCTTCATCATGACCAGCGACTACTGACACGAGTTCTCCGTCCCTCGCGACTGCGGCTGTTCTTTCCTCTTCGAGCTCTTCTCTTGCCCCGCGGGTGCGCGGCCCGCTTCTTCCTTGTCACTGCGTAACGGCTTTGTTTTGCCAAGCGGGTGCGCGGCCCCTCGTCGCTTGCTCGCCCCCGCTCGCTGCGCGCCGAGACTCCCACGACCGCGACCCAGCAGCGCGTTTCGTGCCGGGGCCCCTCGGTGTCTCCCGCTTCGCGGGACCCCCGACACCCCGTCCCGGTCCGCGCGCCGGGTCCCCGCGGTCGTGGGAGACATGGCCGCTGGCACCCGCTTGGCGGATTGAATGCCCCCCTCCCGCAAAGCAGTGGGACGACCCCTACGGCCACGTGCCCGGTTTGGCGAGACGGCTCAAGCAGGTCTGCGGCGTGCGGGAGGGTGGTGGTGAAATCCGCCCCGCGGGCGAAAGGAGCCATGACGCCGA
>JALHTD010000452.1 GCA_022865555.1 Thermoanaerobaculaceae bacterium
CGGGAACGTGGCGTACCACGAGCCGTTCAACACCCAGCTCGAGCCGGGCCGCGACTTCCGGCTCGCGGTCGGCTACAAATTCTGAGGCGGCAGGGAAATAGACGGTGGAGCTCGGGGCGCCCGATGGGCGCCCCGCTGCTTTACCGCCCGTGCCGTCGGGGCGGTAGACTGCCTGCAGGAGGCACGTGGTGAGCAGGGATGTCCAGCCCAGCTTCGCCGACGTCGGGGCGGCCGCCGAGCGCATCAGGCCCTTTGCGCACAGGACCCCGGTGCTCACGTGCTCCAGCCTCGACGCGATGGTGGGGGCGAGCCTCTTCTTCAAGTGCGAGAACTTCCAGAAGGTCGGCGCCTTCAAGTTCCGGGGCGCCTGCAACGCCGTCTTCTCCCTCGGCGAGGAGGAAGCCCAGCGCGGCGTCGCCACGCACTCCTCCGGCAATCATGCTGCGGCGCTGTCCCTGGCCGCACGCCTGCGCGGCATTCCGGCGCACGTGGTGATGCCCCGTACCTCGCGCGCGGTCAAGCGGGCCGCTGTGGCGGGCTACGGCGGTCGGATCGTACTGTGCGAGCCCACCCTGGCGGCGCGTGAGGCGACCCTGGCCGAAGTGATTGCCGACACCGGCGCGACGGTCATCCACCCCTACACCGACGCGCGCGTGATCGCGGGCCAGGGCACCGCGGCGCTGGAGCTTCTGGAGGACGTCCGGGGTCTCGACGTCGTGATGACGCCGGTGGGGGGCGGAGGGCTGCTGTCGGGAACCGCGATCTCCGTGACCTCGCTCTCCCCCGCGACCCGCGTGGTAGCCGCCGAGCCCGAGGGGGCCGACGACGCCTTCCGTTCCCTGCAGGAGGGGCGCATCGTCCCCTCCGTGAACCCGCAGACGGTCTGCGATGGGCTGCTGACCTCCCTCGGCACGCTGACCTTCGCAATCATCAGGGAGCGCTTGGCCGAAATCGTGACCGTGAGCGATGCGGCCGTCATCAGGGCGATGCGCCACGTCTGGGAGCGCATGAAGATCGTGATCGAGCCCTCGGCGGCGGTGACGCTGGGAGCGCTGCTGGAGGGCAGGCTTCCCGTCTCGGGCCTGCGAGTCGGGATCATCCTCTCGGGCGGCAACGTCGATCTGTCCGAGTTGCCGTGGGGGCAGAACCAATGAGCCGAGGGCGTCGTATCAACCGCGGGGGTTGAAGGCGATGTGCCTTTCCGGACCCGCGGCTCTGGCGCTCGCGGCACTGGTCGCGGCAGTCCCACGTCCGTCCGTCGCCCAGGACATCCGCGTTCGTGAGCACGTGGAAGTCCAGCGGGTGCTCCTCGACGTCCGAGCCGTGGACAGCCGCGGGAACCCGATCCTGGGCCTCGGCCCGGAAGACTTCCTCGTGTCGGTGGACGGCCGGCCCGCCGCGCTCGAGTCCGTCGAGTGGGTCTCCGGCACCCAGCCCTACGCCGAGGGACTCACGCCCGAGCAGGCCGCGAGCGTCGGGGCGGAGCCCGCGCCGCAGGGAAGGCTCATCGTCTACTTCTTCCAGACCGACTTCGCAGGGGTGAGGCTGAGCGGCCTGATGCACATGAAGGCACGGGCGATCAGGCTGCTGGACACGCTGACGCCCGGTGACCGGGTCGCGGTGGTGTCGTTCGACTCGCACCTCAAGCTCCGGCAGGACTTCACCGACGACCGCAAGAGGCTCTCGCGTGCGATCCACGACGCGATCCTCTTCGGCAAGGAGCCGGAAGCTGCACCCGGCCCGTTCCCATCGCTCGCGAGGTCATTCGACCAGGCCGCCGCGAAGGCCGCGGCCGAGCCCGAGACCGGGCTGCTGGTCACCGCCCGGGCGCTCGAGGCGCTGCCCGGGGCGAAGTCCCTCGTCTACTTCGGCTGGGGCCTCGGACACCTGTCGAGACCGTGGGTCGTCATGGGCCGCGACTACGGCGCCGCCCGTGCCGCACTCGCCCGCGGGCGCGTGACCGTATTCGCCATCGACGTCACGGACGCCGACTTCCACGACATGGAGGTGGGGCTGGAGCAGGTGGCCGCGGACACCGGTGGGTTCTACGCAAAGACGAACCTGTTCCCCGGCCAGGCCATCACGCGGCTCGAGGGCGCGTTTGCCGGACACTACGTGCTGGTCGTCGTGAAACCGGATCTCGCCCACGGAGAGCACGCGGTCGCGGTCGAGCTCACCCGCCAGCGCGGCACCGTGTTGGTGAAACCCTCCTTCCAGGATTGATCTTGTTTGCCCCGCGGGCGGCTTCACCCCTGTCACTGCGTGAAGCCTTTTGTTTCGGAATGTCCCAGA
>JALHTD010000041.1 GCA_022865555.1 Thermoanaerobaculaceae bacterium
AGGACGTCACCACCTGCGGCGAGTGCGGAAAGTCGGTCGAGCGGGACCCCGACGTCCTCGACACGTGGTTCTCGTCGGCCCTCTGGCCGATCTCCACGATGGGGTGGCCCGAGGACACGCCGGACATGCGCGCCTTCTACCCGACGAGCGTGATGATCACCGGGTTCGACATCCTGTTCTTCTGGGTGGCGCGAATGGTGATGATGGGCTGCCACTTCACGGGGAAGGCGCCGTTTGCCCAGGTGCACCTGACCGGACTCGTGCGCGACGCCCAGGGCCAGAAGATGTCCAAGACCAAGGGCAACGTGATGGATCCCCTGGACCTCGTGCACGAGTATGGGGCCGACGCCGTGCGGTTCACGCTCGCCGCCCTCGCCTCGCCGGGCCGGGACCTGCCGCTGGACGTCAAGCGGATGGAGGGGTACCGGTCGTTCGGCACCAAGCTCTGGAACGCCGCACGCTTCGTCCAGATGAACCTGGAGGGCTCGGAGGTCGGGCTCGAGCAGCTCGACCCGGACAAGCTCGCGCTTCCGGAAGCCTGGATCCTCACCGAGCTGGAGCGAACGACGGCAGCCGTCAACCGCTCGTGGGAGAGCTATCGCTTCGACGAGGCGTGTCGCGAGCTGTACCAGTTCGTGTGGAACGACTATTGCGACTGGTACCTGGAGATGGCCAAGCCCGTCCTCCAGGAGGGGACACAGAACGGGCGGCGGGCCGAGGACGTCCGGGCGGTGGCGCGCGGCGTGCTCATCGAGGCGCTCAAGCTCCTGCATCCGGTGATGCCCTTCATCACCGAGGAGATCGCCCAGCACCTCGGAGCCGACGGCCTGCTCATCACGACGCCGTACCCGGTCGCCGGCCGACGGAGGGAGGATCCCGAGGCGCTCGCGGCCATGGCCGCGTTCCAGGCGGTCGTTCAGGAGACCCGCTCCTACCGCCACCTGGTGGGGCTGTCGCCCGGCACGTTGCTGGCTCTCTCCCTGACAGGACTCGAGCCGGCCCGGCGCGAAGCGTTCTCGCGTCTGGCAACGGAGCTCTCCCGGCTCGCGGGGCTCTCGGCTCTTCATCTCAACCCCGCCTCTGTCCCCGAGGATGCCATTCGCGACCTGGCCGGTGGCGTCAGCGTCGCGCTCGTTCTGCCCCAGGGGGTCCTCGGCGAGGCCGAGCGAGCACGCCTGGGAGCCGAGCTCGCCCAGGTGGAGGCGGAGCTCGAGAAGGTCAACGCGCGCCTCTCGGACGCGAGCTTCACCGCTCGGGCTCCGGAGGACATCGTCGCCGGGAGCCGGCAACGTGCGGGTGAGCTCTCGCACAAGGCGCAACTCCTCACAGCGACTCTGGAGCGGAAGCGTTGAACAGAGTCGTCGCACCACCCGCCCCGGCCAACGTGATCTGGCTGGACGACGTCGACTCCACGAACGCGGTTGCCGAGCGCATTGCAGAGTCGTGGCTGGCGGGGGAGGAGGACAGGCTGCCGGAGACGCTTGTGGTGGCGCAGCGGCAGTCGGCCGGGCGTGGGCGCGGCGCGCACGCCTGGGATTCGCCGGCGGGCGGTCTCTACGCGACGTGGCTCGCCTGGTTGTCCGTACAGGCCCTTCCGACGCTGCCTATGGCGGTGGCCGTGAGCCTGGCGGCCGCGGTGGAGGAGTTGGTGCCAGGGCTGCGAGTCGGCCTGAAGTGGCCCAACGACCTCCTGGTGGGCGAACGCAAGCTTGGGGGTGTCCTGTGCGCCAGCCGCAGCAACGGGGACGCTGCCTGGGTCACCGTGGGGTTTGGCATCAACGTCGGGGCCGACCCGGTTCTGCTCCCAGGTGACCAGACCAAAGCGGTCTCGCTGGGCTCTCTCGGCTTTGCAGGTGACGCCGGGGAGGGGATCTGGTCGCTGGTCGCCGGCTTCCTGGCGCGCATTCATCCGGCACTGGCGGATTCACAGGGCACCCGGGCCCAGTGGGTGGCGCGCAGCATCCACCGTGCCCGCGAGGTGAAGCGTCTGCGGCTCCACTCTGGCGTCGTGGAAGGGCGGTTCGTCGGCTTCGGGCAGCAGGGGGAGCTTGAGCTGGAGGTCGGAGGGAAGCTCGGCCGGTTCTCTGTTGGCGAGCTCCTGACCGACAAGGAGGAGGGAGGCTGAAATGCTGCTCGCCCTGGATGTCGGCAACACCCACACCACAATAGGTGTTTTTCGGGAGAGACAGATACTCCGTCGATGGCGTCTGTCGACCGTGCGCGACCGCACCGTGGACGAGCTCGGCATCCTGCTGCGGCAGCTCTGCGAGTGGGCGGAGATCCCCCCGGGCGAGATCAGCGGCGTGGTGGTCGGCTCGGTGGTTCCGCCCCTCGATGCCTCGCTGCGAGCGGCCGTGAGCACCTACCTCCACGCCCAGCCGCTGTTCGTGACGCCCGGTATCGATTCGGGCATGCCGCTCAAGGTCGAGACGCCGCTCGAGCTGGGCGCCGACCGCCTGTGCAACTCTGTCGCCGCGTTCGCGGAGTACGGCGGGCCCTGCGTGGTGGTGGACTTCGGCACCGCGACCACCTGGGAGGTTGTGTCGGAGAAGGGGGAGTTTCTCGGGGGCGTGATCGCACCTGGGCTCGAGATCGCCGCCGAAGCCCTTTTTTCGCGCGCCGCGAAGCTGCCGAGGATCGAGCTTGCCGCGCCCCCGCGGGTGATCGGCAAGGGGACCGTGGACTCGATGCAAGCGGGGCTTGTCTACGGCTACGTGGGGCTTGTGGAGGGACTCACGAAGCGGGTGCTGGACGAAATGGGAGGCGGCCGGGTGGTCGCGACGGGCGGGCTGGCTTCTGTGATCGCCCGCTACACGAAGATCTTCGACGCGGTGGACGACGACCTCACGCTCAAGGGCCTGCGCCTGCTCTGGGAGCGCAACCGGCCGGCGCGTGGCTGAGGGGAACGGGCCGCCATGACGTCGCCGGACGAGGACGAGTTGGCCTACTACCGAGCGGTGGAGGACCATTTCGCCGCCCTGCGGGGCACACCGTTCCTCTTTTTGCCGAAGGACTTCGCGCTGCTTCGGAGGTGGTGGCACGAGAACGTCCCGCTGGCCGCAGTGCTGGCTGGGGTCGGCGAGGTCTGGGAACGCAGGCGCGAGCGGGAGGCGGACCCGGTCTCGTCGCTGGCCTACTGCCGCCATGCGGTCGCCCGCCAGGTCAAGCGGCTGGCGGCGGCGCGGGTCGGGGCCGCGCAAGGCCATGCGGCCTTCGACGTCGCGGGGGCCCTGCGCTCCCTGGCCGGGGCCGTGGCGCAAACCGCCGCCGCGTGGCAGGAGGTTGCCCAGGTGGCGGCGGTGCTGCGCGACCTGGAGCGCGCCGTCGCCACGCTGCCGGAGGACAGCGGGCCGGCGGCCTTGGACGAGACGCTCGCGGACCTGGAGTTCACTTCGCTCGACGCGCTGCTCGGCGCATTGCCGGCCGACCGGCGGAAGGCGCTCGCCTCCGAGGTCGAACGCGAGCTTGCAGGCCTTGAACTCGCAAACGACGTGCGTGACCGCACCCGGCGTGCCCTGCTGGTCAAGGCACTGCGGCGCCTCATCGGGCTGCCGCGCCTGGAGCTGACACCCAGTGCGCA
>JALHTD010000453.1 GCA_022865555.1 Thermoanaerobaculaceae bacterium
CACGCCCGAGAAGCTGAGCCCCCACCACGGGGTGTTCCAGACGCCGTTGAGCGCCACCTTCCAGCGCTGATCACGGATTGCGTAGCCCCATTCGGCGTCGAGTTTGTTGACGTTTTCGCCCACGATGCCGGAGTAGTTGCGCTCGTTGGAGTCGTTGTCCTTGTCCTTGGAGTAGGTCACCGCGAGGAAGCCGAGCAACTGCGTGCTGAAGCGCTGCCGCAGGGTCAGCGACGCTCCCCAGTACTCGGAAGAGGCGTCCGAGACGTACTCGGTGATGCGGGCGTAGTACTTGTTGGGACGGGTCTTGGAGAACATCGGCTGGCCGTTGATGGTTGAAAGCTTGGGCTGCCCGGTTGCGGGGTCGATGTCGTACTGCAGGTTCATGTCGATCACCCGCTCCAGGTTGCCGCTCTTGGCGTACGTGGCGTCCATGTAAAGCCCGGTGTCCTTGAAGATCTCCTGGTCCCAGCCGACGGACACGCGGTCCGTGTGGGGGTTCGTGAAGTTGGGCGCGATCGTGAAGACCCCCAGCCCCTTGGGGGTCGGAAGGTTGGCAAAGCTGATCGGTGCGAGGATGGTTGGATCGAAGGCGGCACCCCACCCCGGCGACAGCGGATCGGTTGGCGCCTGGCCGCTGTTCCAGTTGACGAGGTACTGGGTCGCGCGCAAGCCGTTCGCCGTGTAGAGCTGGGCGAAGAGGATGGCCGGGGTACGGCTCCAGAACCGCCCGGCCGAAAGGCGCAGCACGGTCTTGCCGTTGTTGCTCGGCGACCACGAGATGCCGAGGCGCGGCGACCACTGGTTGGAAACGTCTGGGATCTGCCCGTTGAGGTTCATCGAGCCGTCGGCGTTCTTGCTGTTCGGGTTGAGGATGGGGTCGTTGGGGTTGTCCAGCTTCTCCCAGCGCAGCCCCAGCGAGGCGGTCAGGCCGGGTGAGATGTACCACTGGTCCTGGACGAAGAACGCGAGCTCCTTCTGGCCGAACGCCGCCGTGCCGGCCTGGTCGACAGTGAGCCCGCCCAGGGGAGCGAACTGGCGGTACTGGCTCCACTTCCCGGCCAGCATGTCGGCTTCGTTGTTGAAGATGTAGACGCCGCGCCAGTTCCCCTTGAAGACCTGGCCGACGGAGGTGTCGTTGTACTCGAACCCGCCCTTGAACACCTGGTTGCCATAGAGGTAGGTCACCGAGTCGAGCACGTTCTTGCGCTGGACGGTGGTGGGGTCGATGGGAAGGTAGGAGACCCCACCGTACGTCCCGCCTCCGCTTCCGACCTGGACCTCCGGGTAGGAAGCGCCCCCGGGCATGTTCTGTCGCGGGGTGTCCTCGATGACCCACTGCAGGTTCAGGTCATTGAGCCAGTTGTTCCCGAACGTCCCGGACCAGGCGCCGACGTACGACCTCGAGAACATGTTCTCGAGGCCGTTGTGGCCGGTCTGCCAGTACTGCGAGCTGGAGGTCCCGTTCTGGCCGTTGTACTGAGCGTAGTTGACGCGCCCCGTGACACGCTGCGACCCCTCGCGGAACTGGTAGTCCAGGCGGCCGAAGAGAACGTAGCCATCCTGGGTCTGGAGGTACTCCGGATCGGATGCGAAGCTCGGGTACTTGGCCGAGATTGTCGGCTTCAAGACGACCGCGTTGACCGGCACCGTCACGTTCCGCTTCTGCTCGTCGTAGGACGCGAAGAAGAAGAACTTGTCCTTCACGAAGGGGCCGCCGAAGGTGGCGCCGTACTGCTGCTGGTTCTGCTCAGCGGGCTTCGTGCCGTCGGCCCGGTCTGAGATCAGGCTCTGCGGGGCGTTGAAGTACCAGGCCGAGCCATGGAAATTGTTGGTCCCGCTCTTGGTGATCACGTTGACAAAGCCGCCGCCGGAGCGCCCCAGCTCGACCGACGCGCCGTTGGTGATCACCGAGACCTCTTTGACAGTTTCCTGTGAGATCGCCAGCGGCGCGCGGCCCTCGGCGCCCCCAATCGTCCCGCCGAAGAACGGGTTGTTGTCGTCAACACCGTCCACCACGACGCTGGTGTTGATCCCTCGCTGGCCGGAGATCGCGATGTAGTTGCGCTCGTTCTTCGTGGTCGTCTCGGGCGTGGCCAGCACCAGGTTGCTGAAGTTGCGCCCGCCGGTCGGCAACTGCCTGACCTGCTCGGTCTGGAGCGTGGTCGACGCGGAGGTGTTCGTGACCTCGACGATCGGCACGTCGGCGGTGACCGTGATCTGCTCGGCTGCCTTGGCGAGCTGCATCGTGAAGTCCACGGTGGGGGCGGACCCCAGCGACAGCCGGAGGTTCGTCTTCGCGGTCGCGAAGCCGGCAAGGCCGCACGTCAGCTCGTAGTTGCCGGTCGGCAGGTCGATGAACCTGAAGAAGCCTTTGCCGTCCGATACAGTCTGGTTGACCCGTCCGGTGTCGAGGCTCTTCACCTCAAGCGTCGCGCCCGGGAGCGCGCCGCCATCGGCGTCCTTGATCGTGCCCGAGATCCGGGCCTTGGTCACGTCGGTCTGCGCCATGGCCGTGCCGACCATGCCGAAGACCATGAGGGCGGCAACCAGGATTGCCGCCCACCTCGGTGGTAAGAACTTTGCGTTGCGCATCGGGGACCCTCCTCCCAAAGTTGTCGCTCGGGAGTCTAGCAAAACCACGATGGGTTACAAGCCTGGCGCAAGGGGTGCTTTCCGCCGATTTTGTGTGGAAATCGTGACGCGTTCGCGAATCCACGGAACGACTCCCTCGGCAACCTCAAGCAGACGCGAGACCTAGCGACATCGAAGCTCTGCTCCGGGTGTGGGGCGACGCCGGCCTCGCACATCCCTCCCCGCAGGACCGGGGCGCGGAGCCTCGGCACACGCAGCCGATTTTGCACGAACGACGGTCCCGCCACCGCTCGGCCCCGAGAGGCACCGGGAGCCCGCGCGGCAAAGCTCCAAAGGGGGATGCGGCTTGAAACGAGGAAGGCGCCGAGAAGCCGGCCCCTTCTACCCTGTACGAGCGGAGGAAACGCAGCCCGGCTTCACGCCTTCTTGACCAGCTCCACGTCGATCGTGATCGCCACTTCGTCGCCGACGAGCACGCCGCCGGACGCCAAAATTCTGTTCCAGAGCAGGCCGAAGTCCTTGCGGTTGATGCGGGTCGTGGCATGGGCGCCGACCCTGAGGTTCCCACCCGGGTCCTTGACCTCGGGCGTCAGCTCCTCGATGTCCAACGTGACCTCCTTCGTCACGCCGTGCATGGTGAGGTGCCCGACCAGCTTGAGCCGGCCCTCTCCTGCCCGCTCGATCTTCTTGGAGGTGAAAGTGATGGTGGGGAACCTGTCCGCGTCGAAGAAGTCGGCGCTGCGCAGGTGAGCGTCGCGCTTGGGCTCTCGAGTGTTGATAGAGGCCGCGTCGATGGTCACGACGACCTTCGCGGTGGTCGGATCATCCCCAACGACATCCACACCGCCGGCCAGCTTGGTGAACTCGCCGCGCACGTTCGACACCATCATGTGGCGCACGGTGAACGATGCGTTCGAGTGGGCCGGGTCGATCTCCCAGCGCGAGGTCTGTGCGAATCCGTCGGCGCCGAGGGCGAGGGTCAGCGCGGCGGCGACTGCAGCGATGCGGTGTGTCATCTTTCCCTCCTCCGTTCCGTCGGTTTGACCGACAGATAAATAGACATCCGTCGATGCATCTACATTCCTGGCGCCGCATCCTGTCGCTCGTGCCAGCCAAGATGTTGAAGAACAGGGTCTTACCTGGTCGGCACCGGCGGGCGGA
>JALHTD010000454.1 GCA_022865555.1 Thermoanaerobaculaceae bacterium
CACTTTGGCGCTGGGCTCGTTCGAGGTGCCGATGGTGGAGCTGGCCTCGGCCTATTCCGGGATCGCCAACCGCGGCCAGGTCGCCGAGCCCTACTTCATCAGCCGGGTCAAGGACGCCGAGGGCCAGGTCGTGGCCGAGACCCGCCCGAGGGTGAGGCAGGCCCTGCGCGAGGACATGGCCTACATCATGACCCACGTCATGGAGGGCGTCATTCAGCGCGGGACGGCCGCCGCCGCCGCGGGCCTCCCCGGCCATCTTGCCGGCAAGACCGGAACCACGGATCGCTACACCGACGCCTGGTTCGTCGGCTTCTCACCTCGCATCACTTGCGCGGTCTGGGTGGGGCGCGACCTCAAGGAACCCATCGCGCGCCACAACATGTCCGGCGCGGAGGCCGCGCTGCCGACCTGGATGCGCTTCATGCAGGCGTACCTGGACTCCCAGAGCGAGGCGGTCCGCCAGGAGGAGTTCTCCGTGCCGGCGGGGGTGACGTTGATCCCGGTGGACAGGAACACCGGGCTGCGCGCAACCCCGGCCTGCGGCGACGCCGTGATCCTGGAGGCCGTCCCGACCGGCCGCGAGCCGGCCGAGTGCGACCCGCAGGCGCACGCGGTGCTGGCGCTGCCGTGGCCGCAGCAGCTCGCCTTCTACACCTACAAGCCGGGCGAGCCGCCCACAACCCCGGAGGCGGTCGCGGCGGCCGAGGCTAAGCTGGCAGCGGAGGAGGAAGAAAAGAACAAGAGCTAGCCCTTCCACCCCGTGCTAGACTCCCGCCGTGACGCTGCGTCCCCCGGCAACGCCAAGCCGCGGTCCCCGGTTTTCGAGACCAGCCAACCAGCAGGACGTGGAACGCGACACGCATGCTTGACCCGATGTTCATCCTGCTCGTCGTGATCGTCGTCGTCGCCCTGATCTTCGACTTCTTCAACGGCTTCCACGACGCCGCCAACTCGATCGCCACCGTTGTCTCGACCCGCGTGCTGTCGCCGGGGCTGGCGGTGATCTGGGCCGCGTTCTTCAACTTCGTCGCGGCGTTCGTGTTCCCGCTGAAGGTTGCCAGCACCATCGGTAAGGGGTTGGTCAGGGCCGAGGCCGCGACCGAGTACGTGATCCTGGCGGGCCTTGTAGGCGCCATCGTCTGGGACATCGTGACCTGGTACTTCGGCCTGCCCACCAGCTCCTCGCATGCTCTGATGGGCGGGTTTGCTGGCGCTGCCATCGCGAAGGTGGGCTTCAGCGCGATCCTCTACAAGGGGTGGACGAAGACCATCGTCTCAATGTTCATCTCGCCGGTCCTGGGGCTGGCGCTCGGGTTCGGCATGATGGTTCTGGTGTACTGGCTCTTCCGGGACGCCTTCCCTCATCGGGTGGACAGGTACTTCCGCAAGCTGCAGCTGGTCTCCGCGGCCCTCTACAGCCTGGGGCACGGCGGCAACGATGCACAGAAGACCATGGGGATCATCGCGATCTTGATTTACAGCTACCAGCGCTCCAAGGGGCAGGCACCGGCCGACATCCATATCGCGATGTGGATGGTTCTCGTGTGCCACGCGGCGATCGCCCTCGGCACGCTCTCCGGGGGCTGGCGCATCGTCAAGACCATGGGCGCAAAGATCACGAAGCTCAAGCCCGTGGGCGGGTTTTGCGCCGAGACCGCGGCCGCCCTCACGCTGTTCGGCAACTCCTACCTCGGGATCCCCGTCTCCACGACCCACACCATCACCGGCGCGATCATGGGCGTCGGGGCCACCCAGAGGTTCTCGGCGGTGCGCTGGGGGGTCGCCACCCGGATCGTGTGGGCGTGGGTCCTCACGATCCCGTGCTCGGCCCTGGTGGCGGCGCTCTGCTACTGGGGCCTGGGCGCCTTCCTCAAGGCCTAACCGCGCGCCCCGACGCCGAGGGTCCCCTGGGAGTCAGCTTCCCTTGATGATGATGGTCTCGATGACGTTGGCCACGTCCTCGCAGCGGTCGGTGGCCTCCTCCAGGAAGGAGAACAGGTCCTTCAGTTTGACCACCTCGATGGCGTCGTGGGCGTTGTCGAACAGCTCCGCCAGGGCCTCGCGATGGACCACGTCGGCTTCGTTCTCCAGGCGGTTGATCTCGACGCAGGAGGTGATGGCAGAGGTGAGCTTCTTGCGGTCGGGGAGCGCCAGGACGGCTTTCTGGACCTCCTTGGCGGACTCCACCAACAGGTCGGCGAGCTCCAGGAACTTGGGCGGGACCTTGGTGATGCGGTAGACGATGAGCCGCTGGCCTGCAGCATCGGTGGCGTCGAGAATGTCGTCCAACCGCGTGGCCAGGGTGTGGATGTCCTCCCGGTCGAAGGGCGTGATGAACGTCGTGTTGAGCTTGTCGAGGGTTTCGTGGGTGATCCGGTCGCCTTCGTGCTCGAGGTCCTTGAGCTTCTCGATGCCGGTCGCCACCCTGGTCAGGTCGCCGGCGACCTCGCGGAAGAGGCAGACGGCTTCGACGATGTTGGCGGAAGCCTTGTCGAAGAGGGTGATGAAGTCTTCGGTCTTGGGGAGGAACCAGCGCACGCGCTACTCCTGATGCCCTGTCGGCACGCCGGGAGTATACACCGCAACCCAGGCCAGGATGCTGCGGTTTCCGGCCCGCCGGCGCCTCTCGCCTATGCCTTCTTGAGGATGTCCTGGAGCTCTTCGAGGAACGGGCTCGGGTCCATGTACCCGGGGATGCGGCCGACCTCGGCGCCGTTGGCGTTCAGGAAGATCAGGGTCGGAAACCCCTCGACGTTGAAACGCGCCGCCGCCTCACGCCCGTCCTTCTCCGCGTTGAGCCTCACGGTCACTACCCGCTGCAACGCCTCCTGCACCTTGGCGTCCGAGAAAGTGTTCTGGTCCAGACGCTTGCACCACTGACACCAGTCGGTGTAGAAGTCCACCATCACGAGCTTGTTCTCGCTGCCGGCGCGGTTCAGCGCCGTGGGCAGATCGCGCTCCCAGGGAAGCGCCGCGGCGCCGCCCGCCGGCTGCACGCCGCCGCCGCGGGGGAGCAGGATCACCGCCGCCACCATCGCCACCACCAGGACCACGCCCCATACCGAAGCTCGTTTCATGAGACCCCCCGAAGCGGACTTTGCCACGCCCCGTCGTTCGGTAACAAACGTCCGCGGCCGCGCATTTTACCTGAACGCCGGTAGAGCCTCAGGGCGCGAGGGCCGGGACGGGAGAGCTGGGCTGGTACCAGATGCGGCTGACCGCCACGCCGAGCGCCCGCGTGTCGCCCCCGCCCGGCACCACGGTGGAGCTGGAGAGCTCGAGCTGAACCCTCCCGATGCTCGCAAGCTCGGGCGGGACCGGGAGCGCCACCCGCGTCACGGCGGACCCCATGGTGAACTGGGCCCGCGAGCTTCCAAGGCGCACCTCGACCGCCGTGGGCTCCGGCCGCGTGGTGAACAGCTCGATTCCGACCAGGCCCTCCCCTGCGGGGAAGCGGAACGCCGCGTGCGCGCCGGTCCATGCGGCGGGCACCGGGGGGTTGCCGATCAACTCCGGCGGATAGGTGCCCTCGGCCTCGGCGCACGCGAGAAGGAGCGAGGCCGCCTCCGGGAAGAACGTGAGCACCCGAGGGAAGTGGGGCGGGGCCTGCAGCGACGCGACAAAGATGCGCAGCGAGAGCGCCCGTGCGTCACGGGGCGACCTGGCCTCCCGCTCGACGTCCAGGTCAACCCAGAGCGCCCTCCCGGTGTTCGCAGGAGACGGGACCGGGATCGAGATGACGCGCAGGCCCGGGGAGAGCCGGCCGCTCCACGTCCGGACGCCGGCGAACCGCGCCTCGGCCTGCGCGTCGCCCAGCCGCGGGTGCACTTCGACGGTGAGGGCGAGGGTGCCGGGGCCACTCACCGGGGGCACCAGGAGCGCCGTTCGGGCGCCGCACCAGACGAAGCGGTGGATGCCCTCGAACTCCACCGGGGACCCGCCACGCGCAACCAGCACCGGGTCGCGCACCAGGCGCACGTTCAGGAAGCGCTCCTGGGAGAGGCGCCGGACCCGCGGCTGCTCGCACTCGAACTCGACGACCCGAGAGGTCGGGCACGCGAGGTCCGCGCCCGGCCCCTCCGCTACGAGCCAGAGAGGGGCACCCACCGGGCCGCGGCCGGCCCGCTGCATCTCGGTCACGCGAAGGGACATCAGACTCAGCCGGCCCGTGAGCGTCGCGAGGTTCCGGAAGGAAAAGAGCTGGTCCTCGTAGATCAGCGCGCCACCCGCCGCGCCGACGGTCCGCAACGCCGCCACGACGGGGAGTTGGTTGCGGTGGATGTGGCGCATCGCCGGCCATGTCCACCACACCGCGGCGAGCATCCCAACGCTTGACGCCGTTGCGGCGGCCGTCCGCGAGCGGCCGAGCAGTGCCGCGCCGGCCACGGCCGGGGTCGCCATCAGCAGCCACACCAGCACCCAGTAGCGGGGGTAGTTGCGGTTGTCGGCGAACACCAGCAGGAACACCAGCGCAACGCCCGCCAGCGTGGCCGCCCACCAGCGATGGGCGAGCGCGCGCCGCCACCCCCACCACCCCACCGCCGCCAACGCGAGGAAGAAGACCGCGACCGCCGGGGTGCCGAGCCCCCGCACGAGGCCGAGGCTTTCCGGCGCCCACGACTCGGTCCCCAGGGTGGACAAGTGCTGCCCGGCGTGCAGGGCGCTCACCTCCACGAGCGCCCCGAGGCCGCCCGCCGCCAGGGCCGCAGGGACCATGACCGCGGCCAGCACCGCCCCGGCCGCGAGGGCGCCGGCCGCCAGGCGGCGCGGCTCCCGGCGCACGCCCCACCCCGCCAGCACGACCGCGAGCACGAAGAACGGAGCGAGCGGCGGCCGCACGAGCGCCGCGCACGTCATCGCCACGACGCCCGGCGTGAAGCCGGCGCGCCCGCCCCGCAGCCAGAGCGCGAGGCCGATGATCGCGAGCGCCGCCGAGGGCGTCTCGGAGAAACCCCGCGCGGCGTGGAACCACACCCCCGGCAGGAACGCGGCCAGCGCCGCCCCTGTCAGCGCCAGCCGACGGCCTGCCACGCCCTCCCACAGGCCCACCAGCGCCCAGAAACCCAGCACCGAGAAGAGCGCGCTCGCCACCTGGAGCGCCTGCAGGGGGTCCCCAACGGCCAGCTTGCGGACGACCTTGCCAATGAAGACCCAGAGCGGGAATCCCGGGGGCAGGGGCATGTGACGCGCGGGGTCGAAGTCGAGCACCCCGCAGGCCATCAGCGCCTCGTCCTGCTCCCAGGCGCCGTCGGGGAGCAGCAGGAGGCGCGAGAGCAGCACCAGGAGGAGGATCCCCGCGCTTGCCGCTCCCGACACCCAGCGCCCGCAGATCGGCAGGAGCGGCCAGGGGAAGACCCGTGCCGCGAGGGGGGAAAGCCTTTGCCAGACGCGCTTCACGGCCGGAGTCTAACATCGGACCTTCCCTCCGCACCCGAGTGCCACAAGCCGAGAACGAGCGAAAAAAAAGGAAACCAGTGGTAAGCTCTCGCGCCATGTCGGCGGTCTCGGTCCAGTTTCAGGGCGTGGGCAAACGCTTCGGCAACCGGAGCGTGCTGGCCGCCGTGAGCGGCACGCTGCGGCAGGGTCAGGTGCTGGTCGTGGCCGGCCCCAACGGCGCCGGCAAGTCCACGCTGCTCAACATCCTGGCAGGCCTGCTGCGCCCCTCGCGCGGCGAGGTCGTGTACCGCGACGACGACGGCCCCTTGCCAAGGCCACGCTGGTTCGAGCGCCTCGGCATGGCGGCCCCCGACATGTCGGTCTACGAGGAACTCTCGGCGCTGGAGAACCTCCGCTTCTTCGCCCGCCTGCGCGGCCTCCACCTCGAGGATGCCGCGCTGCGAGGGGTGCTGGAGGGGCTGGGGCTTGCGCCCCGCGAGCAGACGCGGCTGGTGGGGACGTACTCCTCGGGGATGAAGCAGCGCGTGAAGCTGGCGCAGGCCGTCCTCCACGATCCCCCGGTCCTGCTGCTCGACGAGCCGTCGTCCAACCTCGACGAGACCGGCCACGAGGTCGTGGCCGGTCTGGTGGCCCGCTTCCGCGAGCGGGCCGCGGTTGCCGTCGCAACCAACGACCCGCGGGAGAGGGCCTGGGCAGATGCGCGCATCGACCTTGCTCTCTGAGAGCCTGGCGGTCCTGGGCAAGGAGCTCACCGCCGAGCTGCGCAGCCGCGTGGCACTCAACGCGGTGGGGCTGTTCGGCCTGACGACCCTGATCGCCGTGGCCTACCAGATCGGGCCCTATCGCATCCAGGAGCAGGACCGGCCCCACCTGCTTGCGGCGCTGCTCTGGGTGATCCTTTTCTTCGCGGCCACCTCCGGTCTCTCGCGCGTCTTCGTCAAGGAGGAGGACGCGCACACCGCGAAAACCCTGCGTCTGGCCGCCCGGCCGCTCGCGGTGCTCGCCGGCAAGTTCCTCTTCAACCTCATTCTCCTCGCGTCGCTGTACGCCTTCATCGTGCCGCTCTACTGCGCGCTGATGGGCTACTCGGTGCGAGG